>NZ_JBHWVM010000021.1:0-99079 GCF_042736805.1 Streptomyces sp. NPDC060031 | reverse complement strand
GCCCGCCCCCGGGGGGGGCACCGTGGGAGTGGCGCGCACCCCGCCGGCCGGCCCCCCCCCCCCCCCCCCCGGGCGGCCCCCGGGCCCGGGGCGCCCGGGGGGCCCCCCACGGGTCCGGGCGTCAGGGAGAGGCGGGCGGGGTCAGTGGACGCGGTGAGGGTCAGCGGTCAGCGGTTCCAGCCGTTCCAGCCGTTCCAGTCACCGTTGTCGTGCCGGTCGTTGTTGTTCCAGTTGCCATGCCAGTCGTTGTTGTTGTTCCAGTTGCCGTCGTGGCGGTTGTCGTGCCAGTTGTTGTTCCAGTTGCTGTTGTGCCAGCCGTTGTTCCAGCTGTCGTTGTTCCAGTCGTCCTGGTCCCAGCACCAGCTGGGGCGGTTGTTCCAGTCGCGATCGCAGCAGTCCCGCCATCGATCGCCGTTCCAGTGGTCGGAACACCTGAAGTTCTGCTGGACGGTCTGCGGAAGAGCCGCGGCGAAAGCACCACTGACGGGCATCAGGCCGAGCGTGATCCCGGCGGCCCCTGCCACGGCTGCCGCAACGAACCCACGGCGCATATCCATGCACCTCCGAGTATGGAAGACGGAGTTCACAAAAGGGGCATATCCACCCTCTCTCCTGTCCGGCGAGCTGTCAAAGCAGGACCGCGACGCCGTCCAGTTCGACCAGTGCCTGCTCGTCCCACAGCCGGACCACCCCGATGACCGCCATCGCCGGGTAGTCACGGCCCGCCAACCGGCGCCAGATCCGCCCGAGTTCGGGGGCGTGCTGCCGGTAGGCCGGCACGTCGACGGCGTACACCGTGACCCGCGCCAGAGCGGCCGGCGCACCGCCCGCCGCCGCCAGGGCCGCCAGCAGGTTTCCCAGGGCCCGCTCGAACTGCTCCGGCAGCGTTTCTCCCACCACCTTGCCCGAAGCGTCCAGCGCGGTCTGACCTGCCAGGAACACCAGACGTCCGCCCTCGGCGACCACCGCGTGGGAGAAACCGGCCGCCGGGGACAGCCCGGGCGGATTGACGCGCTCGACGCTCATCGCTCGGCCACCTCCCGCACTCCCCGGTACAGCTCCTTCGCGATGATCGTGAGCTGCACCTCGCTCGCCCCCTCGTAGATCCGCGGCGCCCGTACCTCCCGGTACAGGTGCTCCAGCAGGTGCCCGCGCCGCAGCGCGCACGCGCCGTGCAGTTGCACCGCGTGGTCGACCACGTACTGCGCCGTCTCGGTGGCCAGCAGCTTCGCCATCGCCACCCGCCGCGGCACCTCCGGCGAGCCGGCGTCGTACGCCTCGGCGGCCGCGTACACCAGCAGCCGGGCCGCTTCCGTACGGGTCGCCATCTCCGCGACCCGGTGGGCCACCGACTGGAGGTCGCCCAGTACGCCGCCGAAGGCGCTGCGGCCCGCCGTGTGCGCCAGCGTCGCGTCCAGCGCGGCCCGGGCCATGCCGACGGCGAAGGCGCCGACGCTGGGGCGGAAGAGGTTCAGGGTGTCCATCGCCACCCGGAAGCCCCGGCCGGGCTCTCCCAGCAGGTCTTGCGGGCCCACCTCGACCCCGTCGAAGAGCAGCGAGCCGATCGGGTGCGGGGAGAGCATGTCCAGCGGCTCCCCCGACAGCCCCGGCCGGTCCGCGGGGACCAGGAAGGCCGTGACCCCCTTGGCCCCCGGCTCCTCCCCGGTGCGGGCGAACACGGTGTAGAAGTCGGCCTCCGGGGCGTTGGAGATCCAGCACTTCTCCCCGCTCAGCCGCCAGCCTCCGGCCGCCGGCTCCGCCCGGAGCGCCAGCGCGGCCGCGTCCGACCCGGCCCCCGGCTCGCTCAGCGCGAAGGCCGCCACCGCCCGCCCCGCGCGCACCGGGGGCAGCCAGCGCTCGCGCTGGCGCGTACTGCCCGCCCGGAGCACGGGGTAGGCCCCCAGCCCTTGGAGGGCCAGCGCCGTCTCGGCCTCCGTGCAGCCGTACGCGAGGGACTCGCGCAGCAGGCACAGCTCCAGCGCCCCCGACGTGAAGAGCCGGTCCAACAGCCCCTCCTCCGCCAGGGCCGCCAGCAGCGGCCGGTTGACCCGCCCCGGCTCCCCCTTCTGCGCCAGCGGCCGCAGCCGTTGCCCGGCGAGTGCGCGCAGCCGCCCGCACCACGCCTCCTGGTCCGCCCCGAGCGCGAATCCGGTCATCCGAATGTCCCCGCCTCTATCGCGTCCTGTTGACTGCCGTCACCATGACGATACGCTCGTGTGGCAACCGCACGGCCGGCTCCACCCATTCCGGTCCCACACGCAGGGGCCGGACCGTTGCAAGGGGGCGAACCCGCCTTGGAGCTCAAGCCTTCCGCCCACTCCGACACTTTCGCGCGCGACCACCTGCCTCCCCCGCACGCCTGGCCGCGGCTGCTCTTCGAGCTCCCCGAACTGGCCTACCCCGACCGGCTCAACTGCGGTGCGGAGCTGCTCGACGCCACCATCGCCCGGTACGGCCCGGGCCGCCCGGCCTTCCGCGGCGGCGACGGCACGGTGTGGACGTACGGGGAACTCCTCGACCGGGTGGACCGCCTCGCCCACGTGCTCACCGCCGACCTCGGGGTCGTCCCCGGCAACCGGGTGCTGCTGCGCGGCCCGACCGGCCCGTGGCTCGCGGCCTGCTGGCTGGCGGTGATGAAGGCGGGCGCGGTGGCCGTCACCGTGCTGGCCCAGCAGCGCGCGCAGGAGCTGGCCACGGTGTGCGCGATGGCCGAGGTACGGCACGCGCTGTGCCATGCGGACGTGATGGACGACCTGGTCAAGGCGCAGGTGCCGGGCCTGCGGATCACCCCGTACGGCGGCGGGGGCCCGGGCGATCTGCTGAGCCTGGCGCGGGAGCGTCCGGGCCCCTTCCCGGCCGTGCCGACCTCGGCCGACGACGTGGCCCTGATCGCCTTCACCTCCGGCACCACCGGCCGGCCCAAGGGCTGCATGCACTTCCACCGCGACCTGCTGTCCGTCGCCGACACCTTCTCCAGCAACGTCCTGCGCCCCCGGCCGGACGACGTCTTCGCGGGCAGTCCGCCGCTCGGTTTCACCTTCGGGCTCGGCGGGCTGGTCGTCTTCCCGCTGCGCGCGGGCGCCTGCGCGCTGCTGCTGGAGGAGGCGACGCCGCGCCGGCTGCTGCCCGCGCTCGCCGAGCACCGGGTGACGGTGCTGTTCACCGCGCCCACCGCGTACCGGTCGATGCTGGACACCCTGGGCCCGTACGACGCGGGGGCCTACGACCTCTCGGCGCTGCGGCGCTGCGTCTCGGCGGGCGAGAACCTGCCCGCGGCCACCTGGCGGGCCTGGTACGAGCGCACCGGCCTGCGGATCATCAACGGCATCGGGGCCACCGAGCTGCTGCACATCTTCATCTCGGCCGCCGACGAGGACATCCGCCCCGGTACGACGGGCCGGGTGGTCCCGGGCTGGCAGGCCCGGGTGGTGGACGCCGCGGGGCGGCCCGTCGCGGACAACGAGCCGGGGCTGCTGGCGGTGCGCGGGCCGGTGGGCTGCCGGTACCTGGCCGATCCGCGGCAGGGGGAGTACGTACGGGACGGCTGGAACCTGACCGGCGACACCTACGTCCGCGACCCGGAGGGGTACTTCCGGTACGTCGCACGCGCCGACGACATGATCGTCTCGGCGGGGTACAACATCGCCGGACCGGAGGTCGAGGAGGCGCTGCTGCGCCACCCGGACGTACTGGAGGCCGCGGTGGTCGGCCGCCCGGACGAACGCCGCGGGCAGATCGTGGTGGCGTACACGGTCACCCGTGAGGGCGTCGTCCTCACGGAGGACGCCCTGCGCACCTTCATGCGGGCGGAGCTGGCTCCCCACAAGTGCCCCCGCACCTTCGTCTTCCTGCCGTCGTTGCCGCGCACGGCCACCGGGAAACTCCAGCGTTTCCGGCTGCGCGACCTGGAGATCTAGAGTGAAGCCGTGGTCGAGCAGCACACTCCGCGATCTTTGATCGTCACGTTCTACGGAGCCTACGGGCGGTCCTTCGAGGGCCCGGTCCCGGTGGCCGCGCTGATCCGCCTGCTGGGCGCGGCCGGCGTGGACGCCCCGTCGGTGCGCTCCTCGGTGTCCCGGCTCAAGCGGCGCGGCTTCCTGCTGCCGGCGCGCGCCGGGGACGGCTCGGCGGCGTACGAGCTCTCCGAGGAGGCGCGCCAGCTCCTGGAGGACGGCGACCGTCGGATCTACGGGGCCCCGGAGCCGTCGCCGGACTGGCTGGTGGCCGTCTTCTCCGTCCCGGAGCAGGAGCGGGACAAGCGGCACCTGCTGCGCTCCCGCCTGGCCCGGCTCGGCTTCGGCGCGGTGGCGCCGGGCGTGTGGATCGCCCCGGCGCACCTGTACGGGGAGACCCGGCACACCCTGGACCGGCTGCACCTGACGGCGTACGTGGAGCTGTTCCGCGGCGCGCACCTCGGCTTCGCCCCGACCGCGGAGGCGGTGGGCCGCTGGTGGGACCTGGCGGCCCTGGCCAAGCAGCACGAGGAATTCCTCGACCTGCACGAACCTGCCCTGCGGGCCCTCCAGTCGGGCCCGGAGCCCTCCCCGGAGGAGGCCTATCGCGGCTACCTCCTCGCCCTGGACTCCTGGCGCCGCCTCCCGTACGCCGACCCGGGGCTGCCGCGCGAGCTGCTCCCGGCGGACTGGGCGGGCGACCGCGCCGCGGCGGTCTTCGCCGAACTGCACGCGCGGCTGCGGGACCGGGGCGCGGGCTTCGTCCGGCCGTGACCGGCCACAGCCGCCCCAGGGCCCCCGAAAACTCGGGTGCACGGGGGCTCGGAGCCGCGCGAGGATGGGCCATGACCTGGACTTTCACTTCCGACCTGGCGGCCTACCTGGCTGTGGCGGGCCCGGCCGTGGCGGCGCGGCCCGTCTCCAACTCGATCCTGCTGACCACCGCCGACACGCTGCGGCGGGGCGGCCCGCACGCCTTCGGGCCGGCCGACCCCTTCTTCGGCTGGTGGACCGGGGCCGACGGGGTCGTCAGCGGCGGCCTCCTGTGCACCCCGCCCCACCCGCTGCTGCTCGGCGCGCTGCCCGCGGAGGCGGTCCGGGCGCTCGCGGCCGCCCTCGACACCGAGCCGCTGCTCGCCGGGATCCGCGGGTTCAACGCCCGCCGTCCCGACGCTCAGGCGCTGGCCGAGGCCTGGGTGCGGCCCAGCCGGGTCGCCGAGGAGAACCGTCTCTACCGGCTGGCCGGGCTGGTCGCCCCCGATCCCGTCCCGGCGGGGCGGGCCCGGCTCGCCGCCGAGAGCGACCTCCCGCTGCTCCTGGAGTGGATCACGGCCTTTCACGAGGAGGCGGGGGTGGTGGGTCCCGCGTCCGGGGCCCGGCTCCGCGACCGGATCTCGTACGGCGGGATCCGGCTCTGGGAACACGCCGGGATCCCCGTCTCGCTGGCCTCCTTCTCCCGTCCCATCGGCTCGGCCGCCCGCATCGGCCCGGTGTACACCCCGCCCGCCGAGCGGGGCCGCGGGTACGCGGCCGGGGTCACGCACGCGGCGAGCGAGGCGGCGTACGCGGCCGGCGCCTCGGAGGTCCTGCTCTTCACGGACCTGGCCAACCCCACCAGCAACGGCGTCTACCTGCGCCTGGGTTACACCCCGGTCGAGGACCGCACCGAGGTCGTCGCGGCATGAGCACCGCGCGGCCGCACGAGCCTCTGGAACCCGTGTGGACGATCGCCGCGAACGTGGTGCGGTGGCGCCGCCACGGCGAGGGCGGTCAGGGACAGCGGCCGGGCACGAAGACCTTCAAGGGCGGCGCCAAGGTGTACGTCTGCGGCTGGTCCGGCGGCCGGGAGTACTGCTCGGTCGCCGGCCGGACGCGCCGGAGCCCCCGCTTCGTCAACGCGATCGTGCCCGCCCGCCACCTGCACACCTTCCGGCCTCAGCTGGTGCGCAGCCCGGCCCTGCTCCGGACCATCGGGTTCTCGTGGATCGGCGACGAGGAGGGGGCCGTGGCGGGCGCGGCCGATCTGGAGCGCAGCGCCCGGACGTACCGCGCCGGGCGCTGGCCCGACCGGCCGCACCCGGAGCCCTGCCTGTGCCACGAGTGCCTCAGCCGCGTCCCGTAGGCGGCCTGCGGCTGCCCGCCCGGTAGGGGGCGGGCCAGGGCGCGGCCGGGCCGTCGTAGGACTGGTCGGCCGCCGCGTGCAGGGTCCAGTGCGGGTCGTACAGGTGGGGCCGGCCGACCGCGCACAGGTCCGCGCGGCCCGCCAGGAGCAGGGAGTTGACGTCGTCCCAGGAGGAGATCGCGCCGACGGCGATGACGGGCACGCCGAGCGCGTTGCGGATGCGGTCGGCGTACGGGGTCTGGTACGAGCGCCCGTACTCCGGGGCCTCGTCCGCGACCACCTGGCCGGTCGAGACGTCGATGGCGTCGGCACCGTGGGCGGCGAAGGCGGCCGCGATGTCGACGGCCTCCTGCGGGGAGGTGCCGCCCGCGGCCCAGTCGGTGGCCGAGAGGCGGACCGTCATGGGCCGGTCCGCGGGCCACACGGCGCGTACCGCGTCGAAGACCTCCAGCGGGAAGCGGAGCCGGTTCTCCAGCGGGCCGCCGTACGCGTCCTCGCGGTGGTTGGTCAGCGGGGACAGGAACCCGGACAGCAGATAGCCGTGCGCGCAGTGCAGTTCGAGCAGGTCGAAGCCGCTGTCGGCGGCCCGGACGGCGGCCGCGGCGAAGTCGGAGCGGATCGCGGCGAGGTCGGCGGCCGCGAGCGCGCGCGGGACGGCCGAGACGCCCGGCCGGTACGGCAGCGCGGAGGCCGCCACCACGGGCCAGTTGCCCTCGGGCAGGGGCTCGTCCATGCCCTCCCACATCACGCGGGTCGAGCCCTTGCGGCCACAGTGGCCGAGCTGGACCCCGAGGGCCGTGCCGGGCGCCGAGGTGTGCACGAAGTCGGCGATGCGGGCCCAGGCGGCGCCCTGCTCGGCGGTGTACAGGCCGGTGCAGCCGGGTGTGATCCGGCCCTCCGCGCTGACGCACACCATCTCCGTCATCACCAGGGCGGCTCCGCCCAGCGCCCGCGAGCCCAGGTGCACCAAGTGGAAGTCGCCCGGCAGCCCGTCCTTCGCCGAGTACATGTCCATCGGGGACACCACGATCCGGTTGCGCAGGGTCAGCCCGCGCAGGGTGAACGGGGTGAACATGGGCGGAGTTCCCTCGTCCGGGCAGCCGAAGTCCCGTTCCACGGCGCGCGCGAAGCGTGTGTCACGCAGCCGCAGGTTGTCGTGCGTGACCCGGCGGCTGCGGGTGAGGAGGTTGAAGGCGAACTGCCGGGCGGGCTGGTCGAGGTACCCGGCGATCTCCTCGAACCACCGCATGCTGGCGGCCGCGGCCCGCTGGGTGCTGGCGACGGCGGGGCGCCGCGCGGCTTCGTACGCGGCGAGCGCCGCGGGGACGTCCGGCTCGCGGGCGACCGCTTCGGCGAGCGCGAGGGCGTCCTCCACCGCGAGCTTGGTGCCGGAGCCGATGGAGAAGTGCGCGGTGTGCGCCGCGTCGCCGAGCAGGGCCACATTGCCGTGGGACCAGCGCTCGTTGACGACCGTGCGGAACTGCGTCCACGCCGAGCGGTTGCCGTGCAGGGGCCGCCCGCGCAGGGCCTCGCCGAAGATCTTGGCGCAGCGCGCCGCCGACTCGGCCTCGTCGCACAGGTCGAAGCCGGCCGCCCGCCAGACCTCCTCGCGCATCTCGATGATCACGGTCGACTCGTCGGCGGAGAACGGGTACGCGTGCAGTTGCACGACCCCGTGCTCGGTCTGCGCGATCTCGAAGCGGAAGGCGTCGAAGGCGAAGTCTGCGGCCAGCCAGATGTAGCGGCACCGCCCGCTCGTCAAGGTCGGCCCGAAGTGCTCGGCGCCCTGCTGCCGGGTGTTGCTGTGCACTCCGTCCGCGGCGATGACCAGGTCGTACGAGGCGGCGAGCGCGGCCGTGTCCGGCGCCCCGGAGCGCAAGTGCAGGCGCACGCCCAGTCCGGCGCAGCGTTCGTGCAGGATCTCCAGCAGCCGCCGCCGGCCGAGCGCGGCGAAGCCGTGGCCGCCGGAGGTGAGCAGCCGCCCCCGGTGCACGATCTCGACGTCGTCCCAGCGCACGAACTCCGCGCACAGGGCCGCGTAGACCACGGTGTCGGCGCGCTCGATGCCGCCGAGCGTCTCGTCGGAGAGCACCACTCCGAAGCCGAAGGTCTCGTCGGGGGCGCCGCGCTCCCAGACCTCCACCGTGTGCCCCTGCCGGGCCAGGAGGGCCGCGGCGTACAGTCCTCCCGGTCCCCCGCCGACGACGGCGACCCGCATGGCGCCCGCGGTCACCGGGCTACCTGCCCTTCCACCGCGGCGGCCGTTTCCCGGTGAAGGCGGCGTGGAACTCCGCGTAGTCCGCGCCGTGCATCAGCAGGGCCTGCGTGTTGGCGTCCAGCTCCACCGAAGCGGCCAGCGGCATGTCGAGTTCGGCGGTCAGCAGCGCCTTGGTCTGCGCGTACGCGAGGGCCGGGCCCGCGGCGAGGTGTGCGGCCAGTTCGGCGGCCCGTGCGTGGGCCTTGCCCTCCTCGGTGACCTCGCTGAGCAGGCCGATCCGCTCGGCCTCCGGCGCGGGTACGGGTTCGCCCAGCATCAGCAGTCTGGTGGCGTGGCCGAGCCCGACGACCCGGGGCAGCAGGTAGGCGGCGCCCATGTCCCCGCCCGAGAGGCCGACCCGCGTGAAGAGGAAGGCGAAGCGGGCGGTGGGGTCGGCGATCCGGAAGTCGGCGGCGAGGGCGATGACGGCCCCGGCCCCGGCGGCCACTCCGTGCACGGCGGCGATGACCGGGAAGGGGCACTCGCGGATGGCGCGCACCACCTGGCCGGTCATCCGGTTGAAGTCGAGGAGCTGGGCGGTGTCCATCGCGAGGGTGGCGCCGATGATCTCGTCGACGTCGCCGCCGGAGCAGAAGCCGCGGCCCTCGCCGCCGAGCACGAGGGCGCGTACGGAACGCTCCCGGGACAGCTCGGCGAGCAGATCGCGCAGGTCGGCGTAGGCACCGAAGGTGAGCGCGTTCAGCTTCCGGGGGCGGTCGAGGGTGACGGTGGCGACGCCGTCCTGCCGGTCCACCCGCAGGTGGCGCCACCGTTCGGTCGCTGGTGTGGAACCAAGGAAGGGACTCACCCTCCCGAAGGTATCACTGGATCGTGACCGCCGTCACAGAAACGCGACAGTCGTTCCGGTTCGGCGGGGAGCGCCGGCCCCCGCCTGACGTCGGGGTGCCCCACGTCATGCTGCCGCCGCGTGGTTCACCCTGCCCGCCCGCCCGGCGTGACCATCCGGCGTGACCATCCGGCGCGAGCGGCACGCCCCCGCATGACTATGCGGCCGGCCCGGCCAGCAGGGCGACGAGCACGGCCTTGATGGTGTGCAGCCGGTTCTCCGCCTCGTCGAAGACGACCGAGTGCGCGGACTCGAACACCTCGTCCGTCACCTCCAGCGACTCCAGCCCGTGCCGCTCGTGGATCTCCCGGGCCACCTTGGTGCCGAGGTCGTGGAAGGCCGGCAGGCAGTGCAGGAACTTCACGTCCGGGTTCCCGGTGGCGCGCAGCACGTCCATGGTGACGGCGTACGGGGCCAGGGCCGCGATCCGCTCGTCCCAGACCTCCTTGGGCTCGCCCATGGAGACCCAGATGTCGGTCACGACGAAGTCGGTCTGGGCGACCCCCTCGGCGATCTCCTCGGTCAGCGTGATCCGGGCGCCGCTCGATGCCGCCAGCTCACGGGCCGCGGCCACCACCTGCTCGGCCGGCCAGTAGGACTTCGGCGCGACGATCCGCACGTCCATGCCCAGCAGCGCGCCGGTCACCAGGTAGGAGTTGCCCATGTTGAAGCGGGCGTCGCCGAGGTAGGCGAAGGCGATGCGCTCCAGCGGCTTGGCGCAGTGCTCGGTCATGGTGAGCACGTCGGCCAGCATCTGGGTGGGGTGCCAGTCGTCGGTGAGCCCGTTGAAAACCGGCACGCCGGCGTGCTCGGCGAGCTCCTCGACGGTGTCCTGGCGCTCGCCCCGGTACTCGATGCCGTCGAACATCCGGCCCAGCACCCGGGCGGTGTCCTTGACCGACTCCTTGTGGCCCATCTGGGAGCCGGAGGGGTCGAGGTAGGTGGTGTGGGCGCCCTGGTCGGCCGCGGCGACCTCGAACGCGCAGCGGGTGCGCGTCGAGGTCTTCGCGAAGATCAGGGCGATGCTCTTGCCCTGGAGGCGGCGCTCCTCGGTCCCGGCCTTCTTGGCCGCCTTGAGTTCGGCGGCGAGCTCGATCAGGCCGCGGAACTCGGCGGCGGTGAAGTCGAGCTCCTTGAGGAAACTACGGCCGACGAGGTCGGTGGCCATGGGGACGCTCCAGAGTCACGGTGACAGGGGATGCTGGAAGTCTATACGATCCTATGCATTGCTATACAGCCCCTGTGGCCCCCTGTCAGACGGCGTCCCGCTCCACCGGGCAGCTCATGCAGCGCGGACCGCCCCGCCCCCGCCCCAGCTCGCTGCCCGGGATCTCGATCACCTCGATGCCCTCCTTGCGCAGGTGGGTGTTGGTCGTGACGTTGCGCTCGTACGCGACCACCACGCCCGGCTCCACGGCCAGCACGTTGCAGCCGTCGTCCCACTGCTCGCGCTCCGCCGAGTGCACGTCCTGCGTCGCCGTCAGCACCCGGATCGAACCGAGGCCGAGCGCCGTCGCGATCGCCCGGTGCATCCGCTCCGGCGGGTGGTCGGTCACCTTGAGCTCGCCCGCCCCGTCGCCCGGCTCGATCGTGTAGGAGCGCAGCATGCCCAGGCCCGCGTACTGAGTGAACGTATCTCCGTCGACCATCGTCATCACCGTGTCCAGGTGCATGAACGCCCGCCGCTTGGGCATGTCCAGCGCCACGATCGAGGTCGCCGAACCGGCGGCGAACAGGCCGCGCGCCAGCATCTCCACGGCCTGCGGGGTGGTGCGCTCGCTCATCCCGATCAGCACGGCGCCGTTGCCGATGACCAGGACGTCACCGCCCTCGATGGTCGAGGGGTAGTCGACCTGCCCCTGCGACCAGTAGTGGAAGGCCCCGGAGGAGGTGAAGAGCGGGTGGTGCTTGTAGATCGCCTCGAAGTGGACGGTCTCGCGCTGCCGGGCCGGCCAGCGCATGGCGTTGATGGAGACCCCGTCGTAGATCCAGGCGGAGGTGTCGCGGGTGAAGAGGTGGTTGGGCAGCGGGCCCAGCAGGAAGCCGTCGAGCTCCAGGGCGTGGAAGCGGACCGACACCGGCTCGGCGTGCCGCTCCAGGAACTCCCGCTTGGTCATCCCGCCGACCAGCGCCTCGACCAGCTCGGCCGAGGTCAGCCCGTCGAAGACCGACCTCAGGTGGTCGGTGGCGAGCGGACCGTACTCCTTCTCGTCGAAGACGCGGTCCAGTACGAGGTGGCGCGCCTCCGGGATCTCCAGGGCCTCGACCAGCAGGTCCCCGAAGAGGTGGACCTCGACGCCCCGGTCACGCAGCACGTCGGCGAAGCCGTCGTGCTCCTGGCGGGCCCGGCGCACCCACAGGACGTCGTCGAAGAGCAGCGCGTCCTTGTTGCTCGGTGTGAGCCTCTTCAGCTCCAGGTCGGGCCGGTGGAGGATGACGCGGCGAAGCCGCCCGGTCTCGGAATCGACATGGAATCCCATGCCGTACACGTTCGCAGACCGAGCGGCCTTTTGACGTGGCGTCGGCTCAGCGGGGCAGAGCGAGGCCGAGCAGGGCCGTCGGCGCACCGGTGATCTCGGGGGCGATGACGCCCAGCTTGGGCGCCTTCACGTTCGGCAGACCGAAGTTGGAGCCGTCCGGCATCGTCAGCGGGGAGCCGAGCACCGCACCCGGGGTCCGGGCGTGCATGGTGGTGGCCGGCGCGTCCAGGGAGCCCTCGCCGTCCGTCTCCGGCCGGCCCAGCAGGTTCGGCACCGGCGAGGTGACGAGGGTGTTGCCGAGCTCGGTGGCGATCGGGACGGTCGGGAGCAGCGGGGTGGGGAGCATGTCGCCGGTGTGGTGGCGGGGCGTCTCGGGCGCGCCGACGACCGGCACCGGAACCCCGGTGGCCACGCGCGGGGTGTCCACGCCCAGCGTGGTCTCCACGGCGTCGAGCGGGACCCCGACCGGCACCGAGTCCGCCACGGCCGGGGTGGCCGCACCGGCCGCGGCCATACAGGTCATGAGCGCCGCAATGCTTCCGCGCGCGGTCATCTTCATAGGTGATGTTCCGTCCTTCCAGGGTCGCGGACATTCCGCTGCCCTGGGTGAACGATCCCGCCGGTGGTTTCCCCGGAGTTCCGGGCGAAAGTTCCCCCATACGACCTAATTAGCGGCCGTACGGGGGCCTCCGCTTTACGCGCGTGCGCCGTCCCGGGCCGTCCCGCGGGTCAGAGCCGCGGGTCAGAGCCGCGGATCGACCGGCTCCGACTCCAGGGCGAGCACCGCGAAGACGGCCTCGTGGACCCGCCACAGCGGCTCCTGCCCCGCCAGCCGGTCCAGCGCCTCCAGGCCGAGCGCGTACTCGCGCAGGGCGAGCGAGCGCTTGTGCCCGAGGAACCGCCCGCGCAGCCGCTCCAGGTTCTCCGGGCGCGTGTACTCCGGACCGTAGATGATCCGCAGGTACTCGCGTCCTCGCACCTTCACCCCCGGCTGGACCAGGCGGCCCTTGCCGTCCCTGGCGTACGCCTGGAGCGGTTTGACGACCATGCCCTCGCCGCCCGCGGCCGTCAGCTCCAGCCACCAGTCGGTGCCCGCCCGCACCGAGTCCTCGTCGGCGGTGTCCACCAGGATCCGGCCCGTGCGGCGCAGCAGACCGGTGCCGGCCGCCTCGTCCGCGGCGACCAGCCGGTCCAGCCAGAAGAGCTGCTCGTCGTGCGGTACGGCCGCCAGCGAGCGCCCGGCCGCGGCCAGCAGCTGGAACGGCGCGAACCGTACGCCGTCCAGCCCGTCGGTGGTCCAGCAGTAGCGCCGGTAGGCGTCGGTGAACCTGGCCGCGTCGGCGGACCGGTCACGCTGGCGCTCCAACAGCTCGCCGGTGTCGACGCCCCGGGCGGCGGCCGCCTCCAGGGCGGCGAGCGCGTCCGGGAAGACGGCTCGGGCGGCCGCGCCCACGGCGGCGTACTGGTTGCGCAGCAGTCCGGTGGACTTCAGCGACCAGGGCAGGAGTTCCCCGTCGATGAGCAGCCAGTCGGTGGCCAGCTCCTCCCACAGGCCGGCGTCGCCGACCGCCGAGCGCAGCCGGGCGAGTATCTCCTCGGTGGCCTCCGGGTCCTTGAAGAAGGGCCGCCCGGTGCGGGTGTGGACGGAGCCGGTCGGACCCTCGACACCGAAGTGCTCGCGGGCCGCGTCGGCGTCCTTGCAGAGCAGGACGGTGGCCCGGGAGCCCATGTGCTTCTCCTCGCACACGACCTGGGCGACGCCGTCCTTGCGGTACTGCGCGAAGGCCTCGGCCGGGTGCTCCAGGTAGCCGTCCTCGCTCGAGGTCGCGGTCGGCGCCATGGTCGGCGGGAGGTACGGCACCAGCCGCGGGTCCACCGCGAAGCGGCTCATGACCTCCAGGGCCGCCGCCGCGTTCTCCTCGCGCACGCTGACGTTGCCCAGGTGGCGGGTCTGGACGATCCGGCGCCCGGTGACGTCGGCCAGGTCCAGCGGGCGGCCGTCCTGCCCGCCGGGTGCCTCGGCGACGAGCGGCCTGACCGGCTCGTACCAGACCTTCTCGGCCGGTACGTCGACCAGTTCGCGCTCGGGCCAGCGCAGCGCCGTCATCCGGCCGCCGAAGACGGCGCCGGTGTCGAGGCAGATGGTGTTGTTGATCCAGGCGGTGTCCGGGACCGGGGTGTGGCCGTAGACCACGACGGCCTTGCCCCGGTAGTCCTCGGCCCACGGGTAGCGCACGGGCAGACCGAACTCGTCGGTCTCGCCGGTGGTCTCCCCGTAGAGGGCGTGCGAGCGCACCCGGCCGGAGGTGCGGCCGTGGTACTTCTCGGGCAGCCCGGCGTGGCAGACCACCAGCCTGCCGCCGTCGAGGACGTAGTGGCTGACGAGGCCGCGGATGAACTCCCGCACCTCCTGGACGAACTCCTGCGGCTCCCCCTCCAGCTGCTCGATCGTCTCGGCGAGGCCGTGGGTCCGCTGGACCTTGGAGCCCTTCAGGTAACGGCCCAGCTTGTTCTCGTGGTTCCCGGGCACGCACAGGGCGTTGCCGGACTTCACCATGCCCATCACCCGGCGCAGGACGCCCGGACTGTCGGGGCCGCGGTCCACGAGGTCGCCGACGAAGACCGCGGTGCGGCCCTCGGGGTGGGCGCCGTCCTCGTATCCGAGCTTGGCGAGCAGGGTCTCCAGCTCGGAGGCGCAGCCGTGGATGTCGCCGATGATGTCGAAGGGGCCGGTGAGGTGGGTGAGGTCATTAAAGCGCTTCTCCAGCACCACCTCGGCCGACTCCACCTCCTCCGCGGAGCGCAGCACGTGCACCTTGCGGAAGCCCTCGCGCTCCAGGCCGCGCAGCGAGCGGCGCAGGTCGCGGCGGTGGCGCTGGATGACGGCGCGGGGCAGGCCCGCCCGGTCGGGGCGGCCCGCGTTGCGCTCTGCGCACACCTCCTCGGGCAGGTCGAGGACGATGGCGATGGGCAGGACGTCGTGCTCGCGGGCCAGTTCGACGAGCCGGCGGCGCGACTCGGCCTGCACGCTGGTGGCGTCGACGACCGTGAGCCGGCCCGCCGCCAGCCGCTTGCCGGCGATGTAGTGCAGGACCTCGAAGGCGTCCTTGCTGGCGCTCTGGTCGTTCTCGTCGTCGGCGACGAGGCCCCGGCAGTAGTCGGAGGAGATGACCTCGGTGGGCTTGAAGTGCTTGCGGGCGAAAGTGGACTTGCCCGATCCGGTGGCCCCGATCAGGACGACGAGGGACAGGTCGGTGACGGGAAGTGCGCGCGTACGGTGGTTATCGGTGCCGGTCATGCTGCCTCGCCCTCCTTCGGGGTGTCGTGGGTGGTGTCGTTGGCGGTGGTGGCGGTGGTGAAAACGGCCATCTGGGTGGGCGGTCCGACCTCGGGGTCGTCCTCGCCGACGGGCACGAACTCCACGCCGTAGCCGTACCGTTCGGCCACCCGGGCCGCCCAGGCACGGAACTCCTCGCGGGTCCACTCGAAGCGGTGGTCGCCGTGCCGGACGTGCCCGGCGGGCAGGGTCTCCCAGCGGACGTTGTACTCGACGTTCGGGGTGGTCACCAGGACCGTGCGGGGCCTGGCCGAGCCGAACACCGCGTACTCCAGGGCGGGCAGCCGCTCCACGTCCAGGTGCTCGATGACCTCGCTGAGCACCGCCGCGTCGTAGCCCGCCAAGCGCTTGTCGGTGTAGGCGAGCGAACCCTGCAGGAGTCGGACGCGGGAGCTCTGCCGCTCGCCCATCCGCTCCAGGCGCAGCCGCCTGGCCGCGGTGTTCAGGGCCCGCACGGAGACGTCCATGCCGACGATCTCGGTGTACGCCGGGTCCTTCAGCAGGGCCTGCACCAACTGCCCCTGCCCGCAGCCCAGGTCGAGGACGCGGGCGGCGCCGGCGGCGCGCAGTGCGGCGAGGACCGCCTCGCGCCGGTGCACCGCCAGCGGCACGGGCCGCTCTTCGGTGTCCTTGGTCTCGTCCACCGCGTTGTCGAGTTCCTCGACCTCACTGCCGTCCGCCTCGGCGAGGCGCACCAGCTCCAGCCGCTCCAGGGCGTCCTGGGTCAGCCGCTTGTGGCGGGCCAGGTAGCGGGCGGTGATCGTCGCGTTCTCCGGGTGCGAGGCGAGCCAGCCGTCTCCGGCGCGCAGCAGCTTGTCCACCTCGTCGGGGGCGATCCAGTAGTGCTTGGCGTCGTCCAGCACGGGCAGCAGGACGTACAGCTGCCGCAATGCCTCGGCGAGCCGCAGCTCCCCCTCCAGTACGAGCCGTACGTACCGGGAGTCACCCCACTCGGGGAACTGCTCGTCGAGCACCACGGGACTCACCGTCACCGACTCCCAGCCGAGCGGGTCGAAGAGCCGGTGCACCAGCGCCGCCCCGCCGCGCGCGGGCAGCGCCGGTATCTCGATCCGCAGTGGGCGCGCCCGCTCCGGCAGTTCCGGGCGGGCGGTGCACTGGCCCTTCAGCGCGCTGCGCAGCACCCCGCCGAGGGCCACCGCGAACAGCGAGGAGGCGGCGTACGGCCGGTCGTTGACGTACTGCGCGAGCGCGGCGTCGGGTGCCTGGCCGCGGCCCTTGCCCTGACCGCGCCGCACGAGCGCGACGGGATCCACCTCCAGCAACAGGGCCGCCGTGCACCGCTGCTCCGTGGCCTGGGGGTAGAACACGTGGGCCGTCCCGTGGGAGGTGGAGAACGCCTGCGCCTTCCCGGGATGCTTGTGCAGGAGAAAGCCCAGGTCGGTGGCCGGGTGCTCGGCTGTGCCGGTCGTGGAGATCGTCAGGAACATGCGCCTGAGTATGTGCCGAAGGCCCCGGCCGGACCAACGCGTTTTGTTGATCACACGGCGGAGCTTGGCGAACAGGTCGGCACCTCCAGCCGTGCGCCGGGGATGCCGTCGGCGAGGCGCCCGGCGATGACGCTGATCTCCGGGTGGTCGTGATCAGCGGCAGGTCGTCTTCATGGCGGAACGGCGCGGTCGGAAGCGTCGGGCGTCCATGACCCCTGGCGTCGTAACGAACCACGGTGCGGTGCCGGGCCAGCGCGGCGAAGACGCGGTTCCACAGGCGGCTGTCGTGGACCGATGGGGCCAACGGGGCGTCCGGAAAAGGGC
Organism: Streptomyces sp. NPDC060031; assembly: GCF_042736805.1. Taxonomy (NCBI): domain Bacteria; kingdom Bacillati; phylum Actinomycetota; class Actinomycetes; order Kitasatosporales; family Streptomycetaceae; genus Streptomyces; species Streptomyces sp. NPDC060031. The sequence goes on along the minus strand of NZ_JBHWVM010000021.1, from coordinate 82,311 downwards.
GCAGGGGTGATGACGTATCCATCATGACAGGTCAGAGGGCGTTTTCGTAGGACGAAGGGCACAGTCGAATGCCCTTGTTTGGACCCCTGTGCGGCTTTCAGAATCTCCCTCATGAATCCCACGGAGAACATCAATCACGACGCCGTGCTGCGAGCCCGGGTGGCCCTGCTCGAATCGGGGACCGTGCCGGTCCGCCGTCAGGTCGCCGCCTACCGCGTTCTGGTCCAGGTGAGTCCGTTGGCCTATCTGCCCCCGCTGGCCGTCGCGTTGTTCGGCTACAGCCGCGAGGAGTTCACCCATCGGCCCGCGATAGCGCTGGCCCTGCGCGCCGAGTCCGTCGCCGCCGCGCGCCGGATGTGCGCACTGGAGCCCGAGCGGACCCAGCTGCTCCTCACCTCGCTGATCCACTATCGCGAACAGCTGGCCCTCATGGACCGGCCCGGGGAACTCGCCGCCGTGGAGGCGGAGATGACCGCGCTCGTCCAGTCGGGCGGCGGGCGGCTGAGCGTGCGCTGGGACACCAACGGCCGGTAGCGGCCCGGGGGTCGGTCCCCGGCTCCCGGCTTCACCGCCGGGCCGGCGCGCGGCTATCGTCCGGCGGCGAGTTCCGCGATGCGGGGCGGTCCGATGCGGCAGCAGCCGCCGATGAGGCGGGCGCCGGCGCGGCGCCAGGCGGCCGTGGGCCAGGGGGCCGGGGCCCGGGGGGCGTGCCAGGTCCGTGTGGCGGCGTCCCAGACGGATCCGTCGTTCGGGTAGGCGAGCAGCGGCTTGCCGGTGACCGAGGCCGCCGCCTCCAGGGCGGGCAGGACGTCCTCGGGGTCACAGCAGTTGACCCCGAGGGCGATGACGCCGGGGGCCTCGGCGGCGAGGGCGAAGGCCTCGGGCAGGGGCTGTCCCGCCCTGGTGCGGCCGCCCGCGACGGTGTAGGAGAGCCAGGCGCGGGCCCCCGTCTCGGCGAGGACGGTGAGCAGGGCCTCGGCCTCGGCCGTGTCCGGAACGGTCTCCAGGGCCAGCACGTCGGGCGCGGCACCCAGCAGCGCCTCGATGCGGGGCCGGTGGAACGCCGCCAGCTCCCGCCCGCTCAGCCCGTACCGGCCCCGGTACTCGGAGCCGTCCGCGAGCACCGCCCCGTACGGGCCCACGGAGGCGGCCACCCACACCTCGTGGCCGGCCGCCCGGGCCGCCCGGTCGGCCAGCCGTACGCTGCGCCGCAGCAGCGCGGTGGTCCGCGGCCGGCCGTACCCGTGCCGGGCGAAGGCCTCGTACCCCACCTGGTAGCTGGCGGTGATCAGCACCTCGGCGCCGGCCCGCGCGTACGCCGTGTGCGCGGCCGTCACCTGGTCCGGGCGCTGCGCGAGCACCCGGCCCGACCAGAGGTCGCCGGACAGGTCGCAGCCCTGGTCGGCGAGCTGATTGCTCAGTCCGCCGTCGAGGATCACGGTCCTGCGGGCCAGGGCCAGGGCCTCGGCGAGCGGGCCGGACGCGCGGGCCATCCTCCGGTCCCCTGTCAGCCGAGCCGGGACAGGACCTGGGCCGAGATCAGCTCCAGGTGGTCGAGGTCGTCGAGGTCGAGCACCTGGAGGTAGATGCGGGAGGAGCCGATGGCGCCGTACGTGCCGATCTTCTCCACCACCTCGGCCGGGGAGCCGGCCAGCCCGTTGGCCTTGAGCTCGTCGACGTCGCGGCCGATGGCGGCGGCCCGCCTGGCCACCTCGGCGTCGTTCTTGCCGACGCACACCACCAGCGCGTTGGAGTAGACGAGTTCGTCGGCCTTGCGCCCGGCCTGCGCGGCGGCCTCCCGGACGCGGGCGAACTGGCGACGGCTGTCCTCGATCGAGGCGAACGGCATGTTGAACTCGTCCGCGTACCGGGCGGCCAGGCGCGGGGTGCGCCGCGCGCCGTGGCCGCCGATCAGGACGGGCACCTTGGCCTGGGCCGGCTTGGGCAGCGCGGGCGAGTTCTCCACCTGGTAGTGCTTGCCGGCGTAGTCGAAGGTGGCGCCGGGCCCGGTGGCCCACAGGCCGGTGATGATGGCCAGCTGTTCCTCCAGCCGGGCCATCCGCTCCGCCGGGAAGGGGATGCCGTACGCCTTGTGCTCCTCCTCGAACCAGCCTGCGCCCAGGCCCAGTTCGACGCGCCCGCCGGACATCTGGTCGACCTGTGCCACCTGGATGGCCAGGACGCCGGGCAGCCGGAAGGTGCCGGCGGTCATCAGCGTGCCGAGGCGGATCCGCTTGGTCTCGCGGGCGAGTCCCGCCAGGGTGATCCAGGCGTCGGTGGGACCGGGCAGGCCGTCCACCGAGCCCATCCGGAGGTAGTGGTCGGAGCGGAAGAACGCGTCGAAGCCGAGGTCCTCGGTGGCCTTGGCGACGGTGAGGAGGCTGTCGTAGCTCGCGCCCTGCTGGGGCTCGGTGAAGATGCGGAGATCCATGTCTCCCATCCTGCCCCTTCCATCCCGGCCGGGTGAATCTGCGTCAACGGGGCGGTCCACCCCTGGGCCCGCCAGTGACCAGCCCGGACGGGGATCGTTGCTCGGACGGCGCCGGACCGGCCGACATGGAAGAGCTGACGGCGGCGCTGAACGCCGACCTCTCGCAGCTCGACGCCGACCTCCAGTCCTCCAGTCCTCCACGGACGGCACCACCGCACCGCTGACCCCGGGCATCAGCACGCCGGAGAGCGAACGCCCCTCCTACCGGTCGTACTGACCGGTCGCACTGACCGCACGGGTCCCACCGCGCGCGGCGGGACCCCGTACGAAGCGCACGGACCACGCGAAGTGCCCGGACCGCACGAGCGCACGAAGCGCCCGCACCGCCCGGGCCACCCTCCGGACACCGGCACCGCCGGCCCTGGCCGCTGCCGCACCGGGCTCGGGCCCCGCCGCCGGGCCTCACGCGACGCCGGTCGCCGACCCCCGTTCGCGGACGGTCAGCCGGCGCAGGATCGCCCGCACCCGATCGCTCGACTCGTCGGCCGCGTCTATCGATTCGATGCACTGCCAGTACAGGCCTTCGTCGTCCGTCCCGCAGGCCACCCCGACCAGGGCTATGCCCACTTCGCCCAGCAGCGCCTGGAGTCCGAGCAGCGCCTGCCGGACGTCCCCCACCTCGGTCAGGTGCGCCGCCCGCGGCGGATGGTCCGGCGCGGCGCCCTCACCGAGCAGGGCCGCCCGGTCGAGCACCCCGCAGCCTCTGCCCCCTGCTTCACCCAGTCCCCGCGCCTCCGCTCTCAGCTCTGGCGGCCCGGTGACCGCCAGCCAGCTCCCTATCCCCTGCGCGAGGGCCTGTGCCTGCCAGGCCTCGCCCACGATGTCCCACGCAGCCCCGCTCTGTGCCAGCGCGTGCCGGCCGGCCGCGATGAGCCGTACCGCATCCATATGCCGTCCCCCGTCCGCACGACATCCGCCGTTCTCACCACTACCCAGAGTGAGGGCAACGAACCAGTAAAGCCAGGGGTATTCGGAAATCTGTGGACACAAACATGGTTGTGGACGACGCCATCACTCCGAAGAGTGACGATTCGGTGTCGAAGCCCCCGGCGCCGGGAAGCGGAGCTCGTTCCTCTCGATCTTCGCGGCGAGCGCATCCAGCACATCCACCCCGAGGACCTCACAGAATTGCAGCAGATAGGCGAGCACATCGGCCACCTCATCGGCAACTCTGTGTGCGGTTTCCGGCTGTTCCATGACGCGGGCCGACTGCTCCGGCGTCAGCCACTGGAAGATCTCGACCAGTTCGGCCGCCTCCACGCTCAGCGCCACGGCCAGGTTCTTGGGCGTGTGGTACGGCTCCCAGCCGCGCGCCGCGGCGAACTGCGCGAGCCGCCGCTGGAGTCGGTCCAGCCGCTCGTCGGGCCGCGATTCGGGGGTGTCCCGCTCGTCGTTCATGCCGACAGGTCTACCACCGACACCCCCGGCACTTCCCGGGCGGCAGCCGCGCACTCCTCCCCCACCGACGCGACGAGGCGGACGTGGCCGCGTCCGCACGCCAGCTGGGCCAGCCGCAGCAGCTCGGCGCTCTGCCGCCGGTCCAGGTCCCGGTCGAGGCCGTCGGCCAGCACGGTCAGCGCCTGCCGCGCGGACAGCAGCTCGGCCGCCGGATCCATGTCCAGCACCCCCGGCCCGGTCAGCAGGACCAGCGCCAGTGCCAGGAAGCGGAGTTCACCCGCGCCGAGCCGGCCCAGTTCGGTGCCGGGCCGGCCGGGTCCCCGGTCCAGCAGCGCCGTGACGGGACCCTCCGCGGCAGCCCGTACGTCCAGCCCCGCCACCGGTCCCGCGCAGCCCGTACGGGCCGCCTCGGCCAGCAGCGCGTGGCGGGTGCCGCACTCGCCGCGGGTGCGGCGCAGCACGTCGGCCAGGTTCGCGCAGTCACCCAGCAGCCGCCCCCACCCCGGCTGCACGGGCGCCCGCATCCGCTCCGGGCGGGGGTCGCAGGGGAACACCGAACGCAGCGCCACCACCACCTGCTCAGCGGCGGCGAGCACCTGCCGCTGCCCGGCCGTGGCGCCGGCCACGCGCAGCGGGAGCATGGCCGTGCCGAGCCGGTCGTCGGGCAGCGGCGCCTTGGTGACCCCGGTGGCGCCGCCGGTCAGCCAGGCGGCCTGGACGGACCGCCGCCCGGGGTCGCGCAGGGCGGTGCTGAGCAGGATCTGCCCGTCCACCGAGAGCCGCTCGCCGACGATCCGCAGCGTCGGCTCGGCCTGGACGGCGAGGTCGAGCCGGACCGGCCCGGCGGGCCCGTCGACCGTGCAGCCGATGCGGAAGCCGCGCCGCCGCTCGGCGTCGGGCACGGCGCGGTCCGGGATCAGGGCCCGCGCATCCGGGAAGACCTGCTCCACGGTGGCGCCGGAGCCCAGCACGGCGAGGGCCTCGTAGGCCTCCAGGGCCTGGGACTTTCCGCTGCCGCTCGGCCCGGCGAACAGGGTGACGGGCCCGAGCGGGAAGACCGCGGCGCGGTGCGAGGCGTAGGCGGAGAGCCGTAATCGAGTCACCGCGGGCCGGTGGTGGACCGCGGCGTGCGCGGGCGCGGCCGGGGCGGTGGCGTCCGAGGCGTCGGCGTCCAACGTGGTGGCGTCCAGAGTGGTGGCGTCCAGAGTGGTGGCGTCCATGCGCCGGACGGTACGGCCCGCCGGACCCCTCATGGGCCCGCCGAACCGTTCCCTCGCCGCGACCTTCCTACGATCGGGGGACGGCCGCGGCCGCGATCCCCTCGACCTCGGTGCCGACGGGTGCCAGCAGGAAGACGTTGCGGTCGACCCGGTGCATCCCGCTGCCCAGCCCGAAGACCACGCCGCTGCTGAAGTCCAGGATCCGCTTCGCCACCTCACCGTCCGCGCCGGTGAGGTCGAGCAGCACCGGGATCTGCGCGATCAGGTACTCGGCCACCTCCCGGGCGTCCGCGAAGACCTGCACCCGGATCACCACGAAGCGCCGCTGTTCCGCCGCGGACGCTCCGGGCGCCGTGGGGATCGTGCGGTGGTCCACCCGGGAGGGCCATTCGTTGCGGCTGCGCAGGGGGACCACCTGGGCGAGCCCCTCCCACTGCTCGTCGGTGACGTCGTACCTGCTCACCGGGCCGCCTCGGCCGTGCGCTTCATGTGCATCCCCCCATCCTCTCGTGTTTCACCCGTTCAGCCCAACAGCGACACGAGGCACCTGTCACCTCGTCCGCTACCCGGGGACTCGGGGAATGAGTTAGGTTAGGCATACCTAAGTATCCACTCGGGACGATGGAGAGCTCCCCATGCGCCTGTCCGGCCCCCCTGCCACCCCGGCCGACCGCCCCGCGCCCGGCGCCGCCCGGCCCGGTGACGCCGAGCGGGTGCGGTCGATCCTGGCCGCCGCCCACTCCATGACCGTGGTCACCGACGGACTGCACACCGAGGTCCGCCACCTCGACGGCACCGATCCGCTCGGCCGGCTGCACCTGCACCCCGCCGAGCCGGGCGGCCACGGCGAGCACCGGCCGGCCATCCGGCTGGAGTTCACCGACGTCGCCCCCACCCCGGTGCGCGACCGGGTGCGCGCCCGCGCCACGCTGCTCGGGCGTCTGCTGACCCCGTACGACGACCAGGGCGCCGGCTCCACCTGCGTGGAGTTCCGCCAGGCCGTGCTCGAAACCGCGGACGGCCGCTCGTACGTCGGCCTCGACGAGCTGGACGCCGCACGCCCCGACCCGCTGGCCCCGTACGAGGCCGGCATGCTCACCCATCTCCTCGACGACCACGCCGAACTGGTCACCCTCCTGCTGCGCCTGGTCCGGCCGGCGCCCGTCGCGGCGGTCGTGCGCGCGCTGCCGCTCGCCATGGACCGGTACGGGATCACCCTGCGCCTGGAGGAGCGCAGCGGGCACCGCGACGTACGGCTGCCGTTCCCGTCGCCGCTGGACGACGTGGAACAGTCCGGGGCGCAGATCCAGGCCCTGTTCAGCGCGGCGCGCCGGCGCTCGCACCACAACACCCTGCCGGCGTGAGGCAGGGCGCGGGCCGCCGCGGGAACGGGGCGCCGCGGAAACGGGCGCCCGGATGCGGACGCCGGAATGCGGAATAGCCGTCCGCGGCGCCTCGTTTGAGACGATCATGAAGGCAATCACTTACAGCGCATACGGAACTGCCGACGACCTCAAGCTCGTTGACGTCCCGGAGCCGAAGGTCGGGCCCGGCGAGGTGCTCGTCCGCGTCAAGGCCGCGGGCGTCAATCCGGTGGACTGGAAGCTCGCCGCCGGCTACCTCGACCCGATCCTGGAGGTCCGCTACCCCGTCATACCCGGCTGGGACGTGGCCGGCGTCGTCGAGGCCGTCGGCGCGGACACCTTCGACTACGCCGTCGGCGACGAGGTGTACGGCTACGTCCGCAAGGAGTGGGTCGAGCTCGGCACCTACGCCGAACTGGTCTCCGCCCCCGTCCGCACCCTCGCGCGCAAGCCGCGCGGGCTGACCTTCGAGCAGGCCGCGGGCATCCCGCTGGCCGGCCTCACCGCGTACCAGTCGCTCACCCGGGTGGGCCTCGAGGCGGGCGAGACCGTGCTCATCCACTCCGCCGCCGGCGGCACCGGATCCTTCGGCGTCCAGATCGCGGTGGCGCTCGGCCTGCGGGTCATCGGCACGGCGGGCGCCCACAACCACGACTACCTGCGCTCCCTCGGCGCCGAGCCGGTCCTCTACGGGGAGGGCCTGGCGGACCGGGTGCGCGAGCTGGCTCCCGAAGGCATCGACGCGGGCCTGGACTTCTACGGGGACGGGGTCGTCGAGACCCTCCAGTCCCTCGTCAAGGACCGCGGCCGGGTCGTCTCCATCGCCGATTACGAGGCCGCCGCCAAGGGCGCCCACCAGCTGTGGGTACGCCCGGACACCGCCGACCTGACCTTCCTGGCGAAGCTGGCGCAGGAGGGCAGGCTCACGGTCAACGTGGAGCACGCGCTGCCGCTCGCCGAGGCGGCCAAGGCCTGGGAGCTGAGCGCGGCGGGCCGCACCCGCGGCAAGATCGTCCTGACGGTCTGAGGACGCGCGACGCGGCGGTGGGGGGGGGGGGGGCGGGCCGCCCGGGCCGCGCCCGGGGGGGGGGCCGCGGCTCCCCGGGGCCCGGGCGCCACCGCTGCGGTGGCACGGCCACCCGGCCTACCCCGCGGCGGCGGCGAAGCGGTTGGCGGGGCGGGGCAGGCCGTAGTTCTCGCGGAGGGTGCGGCCCGTGTACTCGGTGCGGAAGAGGCCGCGGCGCTGGAGGATCGGCACGACGTGGTCGACGAAGGCCGTGAGTCCGGTGGGCAGCACGGGCGCCATGATGTTGAAGCCGTCGGCCGCTCCTTGCGTGAACCAGGTCTCCAGCTGGTCGGCGATCTGCTCGGGCGTCCCGGCGAAGACGCGGTGGCCGCGGCCGGCGCCGAGCCGGGCGATCAGCTCGCGCAGCGTGAGGCCGTCGCGGCGGGCGAGTTCGGCGACGAGGGTGAAGCGGCTCTTGTTGCCGTTGATGTCCCGCTCCTCGGGCAGCTCGGGCAGCGGGCCGTCCAGGGGGTGGCCACTCAGGTCGACGCCGAGCATGCCGGAGAGCTGGGCGAGGCCGTACTCAGGGACCTGGAGGTCGGTGAGCTGCTGCTCCAGGGCCTTGGCCTCGGCCTCGGTGGAGCCGATGACGGGGGCGATGCCGGGCAGGACGAGCAGGTCACCCTCGGCGCGGCCGTACTTCGCGAGGCGGGACTTGAGGTCCTTGTAGAAGGTCTGGCCGTCGGCGAGGGTCTGCTGCGCGGTGAAGACGGCCTCCGCGTACTGCGCGGCGAACTCCTTGCCGTCCTCGGAGGAACCGGCCTGTACGAGGAGCGGGTGGCCCTGCGGGGAGCGGGGCACGTTGAGCGGGCCGGCGACGCCGAAGTGCTCGCCGCGGTGGGCGGCCGGGTGGAGCTTGTCGGTGTCGGCGTAGATGCCGCGCTCCTTGTCGAGGACGATCGCGTCGTCCTCCCAGCTGTCCCAGAGCTTGGTGGCGACGTCGAGGAACTCGCGGGCCCGGTCGTAGCGGAGGCTGTGCTCCAGGTGTTCGTCACGGTTGAAGTTGCGGGCCTCGTCGACGGTGCCGGAGGTGACGATGTTCCAGCCGGCGCGGCCGTTGCTGATGTGGTCGAGGGACGCGAACTTGCGGGCGGTGTGGAAGGGCTCGTTGAAGGTGGTGGAGACGGTGGCGATGAGTCCGATGTGCTCGGTGACGGCGGCGATGGCGGAGAGCAGGGTGAGCGGCTCGAAACCGCCGAGGGCGTTGTAGCGGGCCTTGCCCCAGAGGGCGAGCCCGTCGGCGAAGAAGATCGAGTCGAGCCGCCCGCGCTCGGCGGTGCGGGCCAGTTCCTGGAAGTACCGCAGATCGGTGACGCGCTCGGGAGCACTGTCGGGGTGGCGCCAGGCGGCATCGTGGTGCCCGGCGTTCATGAGGAAGGCGTTGAGGTGCAGGGTCCGGGGGTCGGGCATGACGGTTCCTTGTGAGTCGGCGGTGTGCTGCGCGGGCGGTGGCGGTTGGGCGGTGGCGCGCGGTACGCGGCCGGTGTCGGTCGGCGGGCTGGTCGCGGTACGCGGACCTGGGCGGTTCGGCGGTGATGCACTGCGGTGGCCGGCCCCGCCGGGGGCGAGGGTCGGGTTCCGGCCACCGCCGGTGGCGGGCCCTACGGGCCGCAGCCCCCGGGCGGGTGCGTACCCAGCGGGGCTGGGTGGAAGGTCCCGCCCCCGGGGCCGGGTTGCCCACCCGGCCGGTCCGGGGCCGCCACCACCCCGTGGGGGCGCCCCGGTGGGCCCGGGGCCCCTGTAGGGGGGTTGCCCCGGCGAGTGCGAGCCGCCGCCCGCCGGAGGCGGGTGCGGGTGCGGGCCGAAGGTCGCGCCCGGGAGCGGGGCCTGCCCGGTGGGCCGGGCGCCACCGGCCATGGGGGCCCGACGCCGGAGGCCGCCGCCGAGCGGGGCCGACGCCCCCGGGGCTTGCCCCGGCGGGCCGGGCGCCGCTGCCAGGGGCCGATACCCCCGGCGGGTTGGGGCCGCCGTCCCGGGCGGGGTGCGGCGGGTCAGGAAGGGGGGCGCCAGAGGCTCAGGCGGCGTTCTATCGCGACCAGGAGTTGGTTGAAGGCCACGCCGATCGCCGAGATGGTCACGATGCCCGCGTACATCTGCGGGATCGCGAAGTTGAACTGCGAGGCGTTGATCAGGTATCCGAGGCCGGCCTTGGCGCCGATCATCTCCGCGGCCACGAGGACCAGGATGGAGACGGCTCCGGCGAGGCGGATGCCGGTGAAGATGGCCGGAACCGAGGACGGCAGGATCACCTTCTGGAAGAGCCGCGGGGTGGACAGGTCCATCGAGCGGGCCAGTCTGACCAGCGTCGGGTCCGCGTTGCCCACCGCGCTGATGGTGTTCAGCAGGATCGGCCAGACGCACGCGTAGACGACGATCGAGACCTTCGAGGTCTCGCCGATGCCGAGCAGCAGCACGAACACCGGCAGCAGCGCGAGGGCCGCGGTGTTTCGGAACACCTCCAGCAGGGGGCCGAGCAGCGCCGCGACCGGGCGGTACCAGCCGATCAGCAGCCCGAGCGGCACCGCGACGACCACGGCGATGCCGAAGCCGCCGAAGGAGCGGACCAGGCTGGCCCGGGTGTGCTCGGCGAGCTGGCCGTCGGCCGCCAGTTCCCACCAGGCCTTGGCCACCTCGCTCACCGGCGGGAGGAAGGTCGCGTCCACCAGGCCGAGCCGCGGCGCCGTCTCCCACACCACGAGCAGCGCGAGGATCGCCGCCGAGCGCAGTGCGGCTGCCCGCAGCCACCGCCCTATCGCTCGCGTCCCGACGCGGTGGGGCTTCGGGGCCCTGGGCCGCTCCACCGGCGCCGCCGCGCGGGCGGGGACCCGTACCTCCTCGGCTTCGGCCGACTCCAACGCCGGGGCCGGGGCCGGCGCCGGGGTGATGTCGATTCCGGTACTCATACGGAGGCCTCCTCCTTCTCCAGTTGCTGGGCGCGGGCCACCTCGTCGTGGAGCAGGGTCCAGATCTCGTGGCGGTAGCGGGCGAACTCCGGGCTGGAGCGCAGGTCTTCACCCGTCGCACCGGCGGCCCGGTCCCCGAACGACACCGGGACGACCTCCTTGACCCGGCCGGGGCGGGAGGTGATGACGGCCACCCGCTGCCCGAGGTACACGGCTTCCTCGATGCCGTGCGTGATGAACACGACCGTCTTGCCGGTGCGCTGCCAGATGCGGCGCAGCTCGTCCTGGAGGGACTCGCGGGTCTGCGCGTCGAGTGCGGCGAACGGCTCGTCCATCAGCAGCACGTCCGGGTCGTACGCCAGCGAGCGCGCGATCGCGACCCGCTGGCGCATGCCGCCGGACAGCTCGTGCGGGTGGCGGTCCTCGAAGCCGGTGAGGCCGACCAGGTCCAGGAACTCCCGCGCCTTCGCCGTTCGTTGCCGGCGCGGGACGCCGGTCGCCTCCAGGCCGAATTCGATGTTGCCCAGGGCGGTGCGCCACGGCAGCAGCGCGTACTGCTGGAAGACGATGCCCCGGTCCAGCCCCGGCCCGGTGACCGGCTTGCCGTCGAGCAGGATCCGGCCGGACGTCGGGAGGGTCAGGCCGCCCAGCAGGTCGAGGAGGGTGGATTTGCCGCAGCCGCTGGGGCCCACGACGACCGTGAACTCACCGGTCTCGATCTCCAGGTCGATGCCGTCGAGGGCGGTGAACTGCCCGCCGTCCGGCCGGCCCTTGGTGTTCTTCGTCGGGAAGGTCTTGGTCACTTCCTCGAACACGATCTTCGCCATGCCCGGTCAGCCCTTTCCCTGGCCGTTGAACTCGTTGGTGTACAGGTCGGCGGCCTTGAGCTGGCCCTGCTTGATCTCGCCGCGCTCGCCGAGCCAGTCGAGCCAGAGCTGGAAGGACTTGTCGGTGATCCGGCCGCCCGTCTCGGCGACCCCGTAGGAGTGCCAGTACTGGAGGGTGGCGGTGTCCTCGTTGCGGCCGCGCTTCTTGACGATCTCCGTCATCCGGGCGATGACCTGCTCGCGCGGGGTCGTGCGGGACCACTCGATGGCCTTGGCGACGCCGGTCACGAAGGCCCGTACGGTGTCCGGGTTCTGCTTGATGAAGCGCTCGGTCATGATGTAGGTCCCCGCGCTGAACGGGCCGAGCAGTTCGACGTCGGTGAACAGCGGCCGGATGCCGCCCGCCGCGAGGGCCTTGTCGCGCAGGACCCCGGTGAGCACCCCGACCTCGATCTGCTTCTGCCGCAGCGACTGCTCGGTGTTGACGGGCGGCACGACGAGCGGCTCGACCTTGGCGGCGTCCGCCTTGGAGAGGCCGCCCCGGCTCAGGTAGATGTCGAGCAGGGCCTGGTAGTGGGCGCCCAGGGTGTTCATGCCGACCTTCTTGCCGATCAGGTCGCGGGCCGAGCGGATCGGGCTGCCCTCCAGGACGTAGTAGCCGCCGTACGAGTACTGGTCGGAGCCGTAGGAGGAGATGACGGCCTTGATCGGTGCCTTGCTGGAGGCGAGCTTGATGACGGCGCCGTTGAAGGCCATGCCGAAGTGGGTCTGGCCGGTGGCGGCGGACTGGATGTCCTGGGGGCCGCTGATGGTGTTGCCGACCCAGTCGAGGGTGACGTTGCCGAGGTAGCCGAGGTCGGCGGCGAGTTCGGGGAGGGAGACCGCGCCGACCGAGCCCTGGTACTTCAGGGACGTGATCTGGCCGGAGCCCCCGGAGCCGCTCGTGGCGGTGGCCGTGCCGCAGCTCACCGCGGCCGCCGAGATGCCGAGCAGGGTGAGGAACTGGCGCCGGGAAGTGGGGGTCGTGGTGAAGGCTGCGGGCATGACGGGTCCTTGTCGGGTGCGCGGGGTTGCGTCGGGGGACGAGGTACGGGGACGGGGTGCGTACGGGGTACGGGCGACCGCTACGGGGCGGTGGTGAGCGCGGCGGTGTCGACGGTGTCCGCGGTGCGCAGTGCGTCGGCCCGCAGTGCGTCGGCGAACTCGTCGACGGCCTGGAAGAGGTCCAGCTCCGCCTCGGGCCGCAGCCGGTCGGGGCCGCGGCCGCGCTCGACGGACGAGTCCAGGACGAACCGGCCGGCGGTGACGTGCCGGGCGCCGAGGGCGGCGAGGACCGGGCGCAGGGCGTAGTCGATGGTCAGGACGTGGGCGAGGCTGCCGCCGGTGGCGAGCGGCAGAACCGTTTTTCCGGTGAGCCCGTCCTGCGGGAGCAGGTCGAGGAAGGCCTTGAGGAGGCCGGTGTACGAGGCCTTGTAGACCGGGGTCGCGATGACGATCCCGTCCGCTTCGGCGACGGCTTCGAGGGCCCGGCGGATCTCCGGCTCGCCGCGGCGGGCGGCGAGCAGGTCGGCGGCGGGCAGCTCGCGTACGGAGAGGTGGCCGGTCTCGAACCCGGCGTGGGACAGGCGGCGCAGCACGTGCTCGGCGACGACGGCGGTACGGGAGTGGGCGGAGGGGCTGCCGGTGATGGCGAGCAGCTGGGGCACGGGGGCTCCTCGGGTGGTCGTTCGGGCCGCGGAGGTCAGGCGGCGGGTGTGGCCGGTGAGGCGGAGTTGGACGCACCGGACGCGATGCCGAAGGCCGGGTCCGGCACGGCCTCGGGGCTGATCAGACGGGACGGGACGCCGTCGGGGCCGACCGGGACGTCGCCGTCGACGGTGACGCGGCGCAGGGTGCGCTCGTGGGCGTCGGAGTCGTCGACGCCGTAGTGCTGGGTGGCGCGGTTGTCCCAGATCGCGACGTCGCCCTCCCGCCACTGCCAGCGGACGGTGTTCTCCGGGCTCTCGACGTGGGCCTGGAAGAGGTCCTGGAGGACACGGGAGTCACGGCCGGTGAGGCCGCTGATCCGCTGGACGAAGTTGCCGAGGAGCAGGGTGCGTTCGCCGGTCTCGGGGTGGACGCGGACCACCGGGTGCTCGGTGAGGAACGTGGTGGAGGTGAACACCTCGCGGTACTGCGCGAGCGCCTCGGGCAGGACGTCGGGCCTGAGCGCGGCGTAGTCGTACTCGTTGGAGTGGACGGCGCGCAGGCTGTCGGCCAGCGCGCGCAGCGGCTCCGGGAGGGTGCTGTAGGCGGTGGCGGTGTTGGCCCAGAGGGTGTTGCCGCCGTACGGGGGGATGGTGACGGCGCGCAGGATGGAGAAGGCCGGGTAGGCGGGGACGAAGGTGACGTCGGTGTGCCACTGGTTGGCGCGGGCGCCGTGGTGGGAGTCGATGCCGAGGGCGTAACGGCCGTCCGCGGAGGGCACGGTGGGGTGCGCGACGGGGGCTCCGAGCAGCTGGGCGAAGGCCTCGTGGGAGGCCTCGTCGAGGTGGCCCTGGCCGCGGAAGAAGACGACCTTGTGGGCGAGCAGCGCGGCGCGGATCTCGGCGACGGCGTCGGCGGCGAGCTCGCCGCCGAGGGTGACGCCGCCGATCTCGGCGCCGATGCGGCCGCCGATCTTGGTGACGGTGATGTCGGTACGGGTGGCGGTGGCCATGGGGACTCCTTGATTGTTTCCGCAGCGGAAGAAAAGCGAATGCGGGTGCCTGGCGGCGCCTTGGCGGGGTGCGGGGCGGTGGCTCCAAGCCGGACAGACCGGGCCGGGCCGGGCCGGGTGGCGCCAAGGCGGTACGGGGATGGAGGGTCGCGGTGCGACGTGGGCGCGGGACGGACTGGACGGAGTGGTGGTGCGGAGCCGGACGGACCGGCCGGGCCGGGCTCGGCGGAGCGAGTGGGACCGGGCCTGGCAGGAGGAAGGGGACGGACCGGACGGGTAGGAGCGGGCAGGACCCGGGAGGAGTTGGCCGGGGCGGGCCTCCCGGACCGGACCGGCCGGACCAGGAGGAGCAGGCGCGTCCCGGGAGGAGCCGGGCGAGACGAGAGGGCCGGGCCGGACCCGACCGGTAGGCGCGAGCAGGACCCGGGAGGAGCCGCCGGACCCGAGCCGGCCGGGACTGCGACCATCTCGGCGTCTACCCGGGCCGAGACCGGCTCGGACGGCGCCACCCGGGCTCGGGCACAGCCCCCGGTGGGGCGGCGCCACCGGGCTCTCGCCCACCCCGCGAGGGGCGGCTCGGGCTCGGGCACTGCCCCCGCTCGGGGGGCGGACTCAGGCTCGGGCGCCACCCCGTGAGGGGCGGCTCAACCTCTGGCGCCACCCCGCTCGGGGGGCAGGCTCGGGCGCCACCCCGTGAGGGGCGGACTCAGGCTCGGGCGCCACCCCGCGAGGCTCTGGCGCCACCCCGCAGGGGCCGGCTCAGGCTCGGCGCGGGGCCGGACAGCGGCCCGGACACTCGCCCGGCGCGGTACAGAGGCCGGTGGTGTGGAGCCGCGGGGCGAGGACTTCGGTCGCGGACATGTCCCGGAGCCTGTCAGCGCCCCCGCCACCGGTCAACCCCCGCCCGCGGCCCCCGGGAAGGCCCGGGCGGACACCCCGGGCCGACCCGCCGAACCGCCCCTGACCTGGCGTTTACCCCCGACCCGCGGAACCCGCCACCCCGCCCCTGGCGGCCCGAAGCCCCGGCCGGATTTCACACCGCCGCAACGCACCCGCCACGCTCCCGCCGAACAGCCCCCGCCGGACCCCGCCGGACCCCGCCGGACCCCGCCGAATCCCGCCGAATCCCGCCCCGGCCGCCCGGCCGGACGCGACGGACCGGCATGATCGGGGGCACGCCCCCCTGCTCCCCCGCCCGAGGAGGACCCGTGCCCCCCACCCCCGGTGACAGCCGGGCCGCCGCCAATGCCGCCTCCGTGCTGCGCACCGTGCTGGCGCACGGGCCGATCGCCCGGAGCGGGATCTCCCGGGTGTGCGGGCTCAGTCCCGCCGCCGTGTCCCGGCAGACCACCGCCCTGCTCCGCGGCGGGCTGCTGCGCGAGCTGGCCGAGCCCGCCGACGCCGTGGGCCCGGCCGGAGTGGGACGGCCGCGGATCCCGCTGGACCTGCACACCGGGGCCGTCGGCGGGCCGGTCGCCGCCGGTCTGCACATCGGCGTGCCCGCCTCCACCTTCAGCCTCGTCGACCTGCGCGGCCGTGTCCTGGCCCGTCGGGCGATGCCCCACGGGGACCGCGCTCCCAGCGCCCTGCTGGCCGCCATCAGGGACGAACTCACCCGCTTCCTCCGGGAGTTCGGCTCACCGCACCGCCCCCTGCTCGGCCTCGGCGCGGCCCTCGGCGGCTGGGTCCGCCCCGGCGACGGCACCGTGGTGCGCCACGAGGCGCTGGGCTGGCGGGACATCCCGCTCGCCGCCGAGCTCGGCCGCGCCCTGGAAGCGCACGGCCACCCCGGGCTCACCGTCCGCGTCGACAACCACGCCCGCGCCGTCGCCGACACCGAGATCGTCTTCGGCCGCCCCGAGGCCCGCCGCAGCCTGCTGCACCTGTTCATCGGCAATGTCGTCGACGCCGCCTTCGGCATCGAGGGCACCGTGCACCGGGGCCCGGGCGCGGCCGCCGGAGACGTCGCGCACCTCCCGGTGCCCGGTTCACGGGTCCCGTGCGCGTGTGGACGTACCGGCTGCCTCCAGGCGACCGTCTCCGACACCGTGCTCGGCGCCGAGGCCGTACGCCGCGGGATCGTCCCCGAGCCCTCCGTGTTCCTCCTCGCGGACGCGGCCGCCACCGGCGACCCCCGCGCCGACCGGCTGCTGCGCGAGCGGGCGGGCGCGGTCGGCCGGGCCGCGGCGCTGCTCCTCGACGTGTTCAACCCGGCCGTCATGGTGATCGCGGAGCTCTCCAGCGTGCTCGACGAGAGCTACCTCGACGAGATCCGAGGGGCGGCCGGCGACCCCGAGCGCTACGGCAGGCGCATCGTCGGCCCGCACGCCGGGCCCGCCGTGCTGCCCGTGGCGGCCGCGACCGTACTGCTCGGTCCGCTCTTTCGTGACCCCTCCCGTCTCACATGAGAGGGGGAGATCACATCCAATGGTTATAGGCGCGCTTAAGGGACCCCCCTAACATTCGAGCCATGACGGTCCTGCCTGATGACGGGCTCTCCTTGGCCGCCGAATTCCCTGACGCGACGCATGAGCAGTGGCAGCGCCTGGTAGAGGGCGTGCTGCGCAAGTCGGGCAAGGAAGTTTCCGGCGAGGCAGCGGAAGACGCGTTGTCCACGAAGCTCGAGGACGGGCTCACCACCCGCCCGCTGTACACCGCACCCGCGACGGCCGAGGACACCGGCCTCGACGGGTCCGCCGGCTTTCCCGGCTTCGCCCCCTTCGTACGGGGCGGCAGGCCCGAGGGCAACGCCGCCGCGGGCTGGGACGTGCGCCAGCGGCTGCTGGGCACCGATCCCGTACGGGTGAACGAGGCGGTCCTCGGCGACCTGGAGAACGGCGTCACCTCGCTGTGGCTGACCGTCGGCAGCGGCGGCCTCCCGGTCGACGCGCTCTCCCGCGCCCTGGACGGGGTCTACCTCGACCTCGCACCCGTCTGCCTCGACGCCGGCGCCGAATACGCCGACGCCGCCAGCGCGTTGCTGCGGCTGTACGCCGAGCGCGGGGTGGCCCCCGAGGCCGCCCGGGCCTCCCTCGGCGCCGACCCGCTGGGCCACGAGGCCCGCACGGGCGAGGCGCTGGACCTGGCCGACGCCGCCGCGCTCGCCGCCCGGGCCTGCGCCGGGTGGCCCGGTGTGCGCGCCCTGACCGTCGACGTGCTGCCCTACCACGAGGCCGGCGGCTCGGCGGGCGAGGAGCTGGGCCTGTCCCTGGCCACCGGCGTCGCCTACCTGCGGGCGCTCGCCGAAGCCGGGCTGAGCACCGAAGCGGCCCTCGGGCAGTTGGAGTTCCGCTACGCCGCCACCGCCGACCAGTTCCTCACCATCGCCAAGCTCCGCGCCGCGCGCCGCCTGTGGGCCCGCGTCGCCGAGGCCTGCGGGGCCCCGGAGGCCGGCGCGCAGCGCCAGCACGCCGTGACCTCGCCGGTGATGATGAGCCGCCGCGACCCCTGGGTGAACATGCTGCGCACCACCGTCGCCTGCATGGCGGCGGGCGTGGGCGGCGCGGACGCGGTCACCGTGCTCCCCTTCGACCACGAGCTGGGCCTGCCGGACGCCTTCGCCCGCCGCATCGCCCGCAACACCTCCACCATCCTGCTGGAGGAATCGCACCTGGCCCGCGTCATCGACCCGGCCGGCGGCTCCTACTACGTGGAGCGGCTCACCGACGAACTCGCCCACGCGGCCTGGGAGTTCTTCCAGAGCGTCGAGAAGGCCGGCGGCCTGGCCGCCGCCCTGCGCTCCGGGCTGGTCGCGGACCGCCTCGCGGCGACCTGGGCCGAGCGGTCGAAGAAGCTGGCCAAGCGCCGCGAACCGATCACCGGCGTCAGCGAGTTCCCGCTGCTGTCGGAGAAGCCGGTCGTACGCGAGCCCGCGCCGCCGCGGCCCACCGGCGGGCTGCCCCGCGTACGGCGTGACGAGGCGTACGAGGTGCTGCGCGCCCGCAGCGACGCGCACCTGGCGGCGACCGGCGCCCGTCCGAGGATCCTCCTCGCGGCGCTGGGCCCGGCGGCCGCGCACACCGCGCGCGCCACCTTCACCTCCAACCTGTTCCAGGCGGGCGGCATCGAAGCGGTGCACGACCCGGTCTCGGTGGACCCGCAGACGGCCGCCGCGGCCTACGCGGCGAGCGGCGCGGACGGCATGGCCGTGCTGTGCTCCAGCGACGCGCTGTACGAGGAGCAGGCCGAGGCGGTGGCCGCCGCCCTGCGCGCGGCGGGCGCGACGACCGTGTTCCTCGCCGGCCGGCCCGGCACCGCGGAAGCCTCCGTGGACGAGTACGTCTTCGCCGGCTGTGACGCCGTCGCCGTGCTGTCCTCCGTACTCGACCGGATGGGAGTGCAAGCATGAGCATCCCCGATTTCTCCGAGCTCGCGCTGAACGGCGCCGGCGCCGGCCGCGCGGCCGGTTCCGAGGACCAGTGGCGCACGGCGGTGAAGGAGTCCACCGGCACCGCCACGGGCGATCTGCTCTGGGAGACCCCCGAGGGCATCGGCGTCAAGCCGCTGTACACCGGCCGGGACGTGGAGGGTCTGGACTTCCTGCACACGTACCCGGGCGTGGCCCCGTACCTGCGCGGCCCGTACCCGACGATGTACGTCAACCAGCCCTGGACGATCCGGCAGTACGCGGGCTTCTCCACGGCCGAGGAGTCCAACGCCTTCTACCGGCGCAACCTCGCGGCCGGCCAGAAGGGCCTGTCGATCGCCTTCGACCTGCCCACGCACCGCGGCTACGACAGCGACCACCCGCGCGTGACCGGTGACGTCGGCATGGCGGGCGTGGCGATCGACTCGATCTACGACATGCGCCAGCTCTTCGACGGCATCCCGCTGGACAAGATGACGGTGTCGATGACGATGAACGGCGCGGTGCTGCCGGTCCTCGCCCTCTACATCGTGGCGGCGGAGGAGCAGGGCGTCTCCCCCGACAAGCTCGCCGGGACCATCCAGAACGACATCCTCAAAGAGTTCATGGTCCGCAACACCTACATCTACCCGCCCAAGCCCTCGATGCGGATCATCTCCGACATCTTCGCCTTCACCTCGCAGAAGATGCCGCGGTACAACTCGATCTCCATCTCCGGCTACCACATCCAGGAGGCGGGCGCGACGGCCGACCTGGAGCTGGCGTACACCCTCGCCGACGGCGTGGAGTACCTGCGGGCCGGGCAGGCCATCGGGCTGGACGTGGACGCCTTCGCGCCGCGCCTGTCGTTCTTCTGGGCGATCGGCATGAACTTCTTCATGGAGGTCGCCAAGCTGCGTGCCGCCCGCCTGCTGTGGGCGCGCCTGGTCAAGCAGTTCGACCCGAAGAACGCCAAGTCGCTGTCGCTGCGCACCCATTCGCAGACCTCCGGCTGGTCGCTGACGGCGCAGGACGTCTTCAACAACGTCACGCGCACGTGCATCGAGGCGATGGCCGCGACCCAGGGCCACACCCAGTCGCTGCACACCAACGCCCTCGACGAGGCCCTGGCCCTGCCGACGGACTTCTCGGCGCGCATCGCCCGCAACACCCAGCTGCTGCTCCAGCAGGAGTCGGGGACCTGCCGCTCGATCGACCCGTGGGGCGGCAGCGCGTACGTCGAGAAGCTGACGTACGACCTGGCGCGCCGTGCCTGGCAGCACATCGAGGAGGTCGAGGCGGCCGGCGGCATGGCGCAGGCCATCGACGCGGGCATCCCGAAGCTGCGCGTGGAGGAGGCCGCGGCCCGTACCCAGGCGCGGATCGACTCCGGCCGGCAGCCGGTGATCGGCGTGAACAAGTACCGGGTGGAGACCGACGAGCAGATCGACGTCCTGAAGGTCGACAACTCCTCGGTGCGCAGCCAGCAGATCGCCAAGCTGCGGCGGCTGCGCGAGGAGCGCGACGAGGCGGTCACCCAGGACACCCTGCGGGCGCTGACGAACGCCGCGGAGCGCGGCGACGGCAACCTGCTGGCGCTGGCGGTGGACGCGGCGCGGGCCAAGGCGACCGTCGGTGAGATCTCGGACGCACTGGAGAAGGTGTACGGCCGGCACGCGAGCCAGATCCGTACGATCTCGGGTGTGTACCGCACCGAGGCAGGCGAGTCCCCGTCCGTGGAGCGCACGCGCGCGCTCGTCGACCGGTTCGAGGAGGCGGAGGGACGCCGTCCGCGCATCCTGGTCGCGAAGATGGGCCAGGACGGGCACGACCGCGGCCAGAAGGTGATCGCGACGGCCTTCGCCGACCTGGGCTTCGACGTGGACGTGGGCCCGCTGTTCCAGACCCCGCAGGAGGTGGCCCGCCAGGCCGTCGAGGCGGACGTCCACGTGGTGGGCGTCTCGTCGCTGGCGGCCGGCCACCTGACCCTCGTACCGGCGCTGCGCGAGCAGTTGGCGGAGGAGGGGCGCGAGGACATCATGATCGTCGTGGGCGGGGTCATCCCGCCGGCCGACGTCCCCACGCTGCTGGAGATGGGCGCGACGGCGGTGTTCCCGCCCGGCACGGTCATCCCGGACGCGGCCCACGACCTGGTGACGCGGCTGGCCGCGGACCTGGGCCACGAGCTGTAGGCGGCGGCCGGTGCCGAAGATCGACATCGAGGCCTACGCGAAAGGGGTGCTCGACGGGAAGCGCGCGTTCGTCGCGCGCGCCATCACCCTCGTCGAGTCCACCCTGCCCGCGCACCGGGCACTGGCCCAGCAGCTCCTGACCGAGCTGCTGCCCCACTCGGGGCGGGCCCGGCGCATCGGCATCAGCGGTGTGCCGGGGGTGGGCAAGTCCACGTTCATCGACGCGTTCGGCACGATGCTGACGGCACTGGGCCACCGGGTGGCGGTGCTGGCGGTGGACCCGTCGTCGACGCGTACGGGCGGCTCCATCCTGGGCGACAAGACGCGGATGGAACGCCTCGCGGTGGACCCGGCGGCGTTCGTCCGGCCGTCGCCCTCCGCGGGGACGCTGGGCGGGGTCGCGAAGGCGACGCGCGAGTCGATGATCGTGATGGAGGCGGCGGGCTACGACGTCGTCCTCGTGGAAACGGTCGGCGTCGGCCAGTCGGAGACGACGGTGGCGGGGATGGTCGACTCCTTCCTCCTGCTCTCGCTGGCCCGTACGGGCGACCAGCTCCAGGGGATCAAGAAGGGCGTCCTGGAGCTGGCGGACGTCCTGGCCGTGAACAAGGCGGACGGGCCGCACGAGCGGGACGCGAAGGCCGCGGCGCGCGAGCTGGCGGGCGCGCTGCGCCTGATGCACCCGGCCGACGCGGCCTGGACCCCGCCGGTCCTGACGTGCAGCGCGCGGGAGTCGGCGGGGCTGGACGAGGTCTGGAACCGGCTGGAACAGCACCGCCGGCTGCTGGACGCGGGGGGCCGGCTGGCGGCCAAGCGGGCGGCGCAGCAAGTGGAGTGGACCTGGGCGATGGTCCGCGACGAGCTGCTGGAGCGGCTGCGCGCGGACCCTTCGGTGCGCTCCCTCGCGCCGACCCTGGAAGCCTCGGTCCGGGCAGGCACCCTGACCCCCACCTCCGCGGCGGACCAACTCCTGACGGCCTTCGGCCGGTCCTGAGTCGGGGCCGGGCGCCGCTCGCGCGAGGGCGGGGGCGGGGGCGGGGGCGGGGGCGCCAGTCAGCTGGAGCGCAGGATCACGGACGGCGGGAGCCGGTCGGCGCCGCGGATACGGTCGTCGGCCGTCTCGACGTAGACGTTCCGCAGGCGGCCCAGCGCGGCGAGCGGGGCCAGGTCGATGTCGCCCTCCGCGGTGACGTCCCCGATGAACCGGCATTCCTCCAGGTGGGGGAAGGCTTCGGGCAGCCGCCGGACGGCCCCCTGGAGGACCCGTTCCCCACCTCCGCCGGTGAGGACCAGGGTGGAGACGCCCGGCAGGCTCGCTCCCGCCGGGAGGAACTCGAACGACGCGGCGGCCACGGCGAGATGGACCAGGGCCGTCAGCTCGCCGATCTCCTGCCAGTCCGCGGCCGAGGCGGGTCCGGACGCCGGGTTTAGCACCATGGACTGGAGCCCGGTGAGCGCTCCCAGCCCCTTGAGTCCGTGCGCGGGGCTCATCCCGCCGGACACGGTCAGGATCTCAAGAGGCGCGTCCGCGGGCAGGGCCTGCGCGGACCACGTCATACCGGCGGGTCCCCGCAGGGTCAGGTGTGCCAGGTGGGGCAGCCGGGAGACGACGCCCAGGTCGACGTCCGAGCGGTCGGTGGCGAAGTCCAGCTGCCGAATCGGCAGGCCGCCGATGGCGCGGATGTCCGTCAGCTGCGGGCAGTGTCCGATCACCAGGGCCTCCAGCCGGGACTGCCCCGCCAGGAAACCGAGATCGGACACCGGTGAGTCCGTGAGCGCGATCTCCGTGAGGACGGCCCGGCCGACGTGCGCCTCGACGACCGCGGGGGACACCCCGCTCCGGATGTCCAGACGTTCCGGCCGCAGTCCGAGACGTTCCAGATGGCGCAACTGCTCGTCCGACCGCACGGTGTACGCGAGCAGGGCTGGGTCCAGCCGGGCGATGATCTCGTCCGCGTAGGCGGCGCTGTCGAACCGCGACCACGCCCACACGAGCTGGGAGCGGACCGGCAGGAAGGGGTGCTCGGCGAACTGGGCGAGGAAGGCCATCGCGGCCTCGGACGGCACGTGGGAGGCCGCGATCACCACGTGGTACGCGTCCCAGTCGTCGAGGCCCTGCGTGGGGAGCAGCCCGAGGATCAGCGGGCCCACCTCCGCCAGTGCGCGCGCCTGGATCTCGTCCACCGGCGGGATGAGCGTGGCGGTGCGCACCTCAACCGTCTCCCGTGTCCCGGGGTCCAGGGTGGTGGCGTGTTCGAGGCAGGCCGCGGCGAGCAGGTAGACGCGGGCCCGCTCGCGTTGGTCTGGGCAGCGGTCGCCCCGCGCGACGAGGTCCCGGATGATCGTGACGCGCTCCGCGGGCCGGGCCTGGGCCACCGCCATCCGGATCACGTCCTCCCACTGGTCGTTGTCCGCGTGCTCGGTCAGCAGTCCGAAGTCGCCCTCCTCCACGGCTGCCCGCGCCCCGAGGAAGTCCTGGAAGGTGCGGTGGACGAAGTCCACGGTGCCGGGCGCCGGTTCCCGCAGGAGTCCGCTGCGCTGGAGGAAGTGCCCGAAGACCACGGGCGCCTCACCCAGCGTGGCCGCCTCCGGGACCGAGGGCAGGGCGCGGGCGATGATGTCCTGTGCCCGTGAACGGTCCATCTCCGTACGGCCGTTCTTGATCAGCCAGTACGCGAGCCGCTGGAGCAGGTCGAGCTGCGGCTCCTCCCTCAGGTCCGGGCCCGCCATGTCGCGTTCGCGGTCGCGGCGGCTCAGCAACATGGAGAGCGCGGCCTCGTAGAGGTCCTTGCGGCCGTGCGGGAGGTAGCCCCGCCGGTCCCGGTGCAGGGCGCAGATCAGCCCGCACATGAGGGGGTTGGTCGCGAGCCGCCCGAGATCGGCCTTGGTGCGCACGGCCGTGAGCAGCTGGGCCTCGTACCGCGGGAGGGCGGAGTCGTCATCGGTGCCCACGCGGGCCGCCGTGTGCCACCGCCTGATGAAGGTGGCGATGTCGGCGGGGCCCATGGCGGACAGCGTCAGCTCCGTGAACCCGTCCTCGGCGAGCCAGTCCGCCCCCACGGCGGAGGGGCGCGAGGTGACGAGCCAGCGGTTGTCGCCGTCGTACGTGTCCATGAGCTCGCGCAGCCAGCCGCGGGCCCGCTCCCGCTCGCGGTCGGGGATCTCGTCGATGCCGTCGACGAGGACCAGCCCGCGCCCGGCCGCGAGGACCCGGTGCGCCCAGCCGTCCGGCTGGGCTCCACCGAGCGGACAGCCCACGGCGGCCAGGAAGTCCTGAGGCAGGGGAAGCCGCTCGCCGTGGCGAGTCAGGGTGCGCAGGGGCAGGACGAAGGGGACGCGGTCGTAGAGGTACTCCATCTGCGGGGTGAGTTCCTGCCGTGCGGCGGTCACGGCCAGCCACTGCACGAGCGTGCTCTTCCCGGACCCGGCCTCACCACGCAGGAGGACCCGGTGGCTGCCGGCCAGGGCCTGGTCGGCGGTCAGCGGCGCGAACTCGGCATGTACGAATTCCACGGTCGTCTCGGGCCACTGGTCCGCGGCTTGCACGACCGGGTCCGCGTCTCCCCCGGCCGACCCCGGCGGCGCGGAGGCAGCGAGCACCGCCAGGGCGTGCCGGGCCACGAGGCTCATGCGCCGCGAGCCGACGCGCCGCGGCGGCGACGTCGCCTCCAGACTCAGGTAGGCGGCGTCCAGCGGCCACTTCGTCGGCGAGTTGCCGAGGTCGATCCCGTAGATGGTCAACTTGCCGTGCCTCTTGGCCACGTACGGCAGGTAGCCCTGCTCGAACGCGGCGTCCTCGGCTCCCGGGAGCGGTGCCCGCCGGATCAACTCATCGATCCTGGCGGTCAGTTCGGCGACGGCGCGCGTCTGGGTCACCAGCGTGTGGGCGACGAACGTCGAGCGCTGGGTGAAGAAGTGCAGGATGTGCAGGCAGGCGGCTTCGAGCAACTGCGCGTAGAAGTACGTCGCGTCGACGCCGAGTTCCCGCTCCGGCCGGCCACCGGCCCGTCGCAGTTCCCGGGCGAAGTCCGCGGACCCCAGCCGGACGGCGTCCACATCGGTCAGGGTGATGTCGCCCAGCGCGTGCAGGGTCGTGGCGAGGGCCTCGATCACCGCCCGCTGCTCGTCGGCGGCGACGGCGCGCTCGCCCGTACGGAGGGCCTGCGCGACCAACTTGGCGGCCAGGCCCCGCAGATCGGCCTCGGTGAGGGAGCGCTTCTCCCCTCTGAAGGACACGCGGCTGGAGATCCGGACCGGCCGGTCGACCAGACCGGCCCCGGGCCCTTCGGCGACGAACAGCTTCTTGACGAGCGGACCGATGACCGCCGAAGCGAGCCGAATGACCGTCCCGGATTCCACGGATCCCCCCGATGGCCGATGATCCCGTTACTCAGGGGATCCTACGGCGCCCGGGACCGGAAGAGACGGCTTCAGGCGTCGACCAGGACCGACCCGGCCGCGCCGAGCACGCGGCGCAGGACCCGCCCCTGCTCCGCCACGTCGTCGGACGCGAGCAACGCGGCAAGCACCGCGATCCGCGCCTGCCCGGCCCGCAGGGTCCCCGTCGCGGCGGCCCCGGCCGCGACCAGGTCCACCGCCCCGCCGTGCGTGTAGATCTCGGTGACCGGCCCGGCCGCAACACGCGTGGTCAGCGCGACCAGCACCCCCCGGGCCACGGCGGCCGCGACGGCCTCCACGATCTCCGGGGTCGCATTGCCCGCACCCGTCCCGACCAGCACGATCCCCCGCGCCCCCGCGGCAACGGCGGCGTTCAGCAGCACGGCGTCCCCGTCGGCGTGGTGCACGACGACGTCGACCCGCGGCGGCAGCTCCGGCATCGCCGGCAGCGCGAGCGCCGCCGACCGCTGGGGCGACCGCAGCACGGTGACCTTGCCGAAGCCGACCTTGCCCAGCAGTTCCTTCGAGGGGTCGGCGAACGCGTCCAGCGCCACGGCCTGGGTCTTCACGGTCCCGCGGGCCGCGTGCACCCGCCCGGCGAACGCGACCAGCACGCCCAGCCCCCGTACCGTCGCGGCGGTCAGCAGCGCGTCGTACAGATTGCCGGGACCGTCCCCGTCCGCCGTGCCCATGGGCCGCTGCGAGCCGGTGAACACCACGGAACGCGCGTCGTGGTGGTGCAGGTCCACCAGGAAGGCCGACTCCTCCAGGGTGTCGGTGCCGTGCGTGACGACGATGCCGTCCACGCCCGGGTCGGCGAGCACCTCGTGCACGGTGCGCAGCAGGGTGAGCTGGTGGGCGGTCGTCAGCCGGGGGCTGTTCACGCTGAACAGGTCCACGACCTCGACGGTGAGACCCTCGGGAAGCGGCGCGGTCGCCATGACCTCGCTCCCGTCGGCGTCCGCGGCGAAGCCGGATCCCTGCCAACGGCTGGCTATCGTGCCGCCGGTGCTGATGACGACGATGCGTCCCATGGCCGCCCTTCCCTCGCAAATCACCCAGAGGTCGTACAGATTTTCTATAGACGGCAATAGTAGGGGGATCTACGCGCAATGTGATTGCGGATTCAACCCGTCCTGTGACAAACCGTGGGGGATGATTGCGTCATGGACGCCATCGACAGAGATATCTTGCGTGAGCTCCAGGCCGACGGCCGGCTCAGCAACCAGGAGCTCGCCGCCCGCGTGGGCCTGACCCCCTCCCCCTGCATGCGCCGGGTCCGCCAGCTCGAACAGGACGGGGTCATCCAGGGGTACCGCGCGGTGATCTCCCCCGAGGCGGTCGGCCGCGGCTTCGAGGTGCTGGTCTCCGTCGAGGTCCGCCGCGACCGCGAGGCGGTGGAGGCCTTCGAGTCCGCCCTGCAGGACATCCCCGACGTCATCGAGGCCTACCGCCTCTTCGGCAGCCCGGGCTGCCTGCTGCGCATCGCGGTCGCGGACCTGCGCGCGTACGAACGCCTCTGGATCGAGAAGCTGACGGCCCTCTCCGGCGTCACCGAGGTCAACTCCCAGATCATCATGAAACGCATCAAGGAGCCGACGGGCCTGCCCGTCTGACACGGGGCCTGCCCGTCTGACACGGGCCTGCCCGTCCGGCCTCGCGGCCGCCGCCCTAGGATCGGGCCCGGCCCCGAACAGGAAGCAGCACCCCATGAAACCCCTCGGCTCCGGCGACCCGATCCGGCTCGGCCCCTACCGGATCCTCGGCGTCCTCGGCGAAGGCGGCATGGGCAAGGTCTACTTCGCCCGGGACAACGGCGGCGCCGTCGCCGCGGTCAAGGTGCTGCTGCCCGAGCTCGCGCACGATCCGCACCTCGCCCAGCGCTTCCTGCGCGAGGCCCACACCGCGCAGGCGGTCACCAGCGGTGGCGTCGCACGCGTCCTGGGCGCGCAGAGCGAGGACAGCCGGCCCTGGATCGCGACCGAGTTCCTGGCCGGTCCCACCCTCGACGAAGCCGTACGCCGGTACGGGCCGTTCGGCGCCGACGGGGTGCGCGCGCTGGCCGCCGCGCTCGCCGCCACCCTGCGCGACATCCACGCCGCGGGGCTGGTGCACCGCGATCTGAAGCCGGCCAACATCGTGCTGACGTCGACGGGACCGCGGGTCATCGACTTCGGCATCGCCCGCCCCGAGCACGGGCTGACGCTCACCACCACCGGCCAGGTGCCGGTCACCCCCGGGTACGGCGCCCCGGAGCAGGTCCTGGGGCAGCGCGTGGGTCCGGCCGCGGACGTCTTCTCGCTGGGCGCGGTGCTGGCGTACGCCGCCACGGGACAGCGCGCGTTCGACGGGACGCACGTGGCCGCGGTGCAGTACGAGGTGGTGCACGGGGAGGCGCGACTGGGCTCCGTACCCGATGAGTTGCGCCACCTGATCGCGCCGTGCCTCGCCAAGGAGGCCGCGTACCGTCCCACTCCCGACCAGGTCGGGGGTGCCTTCGCCCCGCCGCGCGGAGCGGATCTGGCCTGGCGCAAGGGGCCGTTGGCCGAGGACATCGCGCGCCGGACCGCCGAGGCCGCCCGCCAGGCCGTGCAGGGCGCACCGGGCGGGGGCCCGCAGTCCGGGGCCGGGCCGTCGCGGCGGCGGCTGCTGCGCACCTCGCTGGCGGCGGGCGGGGTACTGGCCGCCTCGGGCGGCGCCACCGGGGCCTGGTGGCTGATGCGCGACGAACCCAGGCGGTTCCCCGCTGCCGGCCTGCCGAGCAACGCACGGCCGCTGTCGCTTGCGGACGCGCGGTCAGGCGCCGCCCCGAAGCCGCTGTGGGGACCGCTGCGGGTGGCGGCGCAGCCCGAGGACGGCAGCGTCACCACCCCGCTGCCCCTGCGTGACGTGGTCGTCTTCGCGGCCGCGGGCGGCGGCCTGGCGGCGCGTCTGGCGACCGACGGCAAGGAGAAGTGGCGGCTGGCGGACGTCTCGCCGGCGGCCGGCGTCCTCGCGCTGTCCGAGAACTGGTTCACCGTCGCGGACGAGGCCGGCGCCCTGCACGCCTTCGAGGCCTCCACCGGCAAGCCGCTGTGGTCGGCGCCGGACGCCGACGCCGAACGCCTGCTGGCCGCCGACGAATCGGCGGTCTACCTGCTGACCCGCGACTGGCGGCTGCGCTGCGTGGAGACCCGCAACCGCACGGTCCGCTGGACCGCGCCGATCCCGGCGGGCACCGTGGAGAAACCCGGGCCGCGGGCCGCGGTGGGCAGGGACGCGCTCGTCGTCTCCGGCACGGACGGCACCGTCATCACCTTCGACACCGCGACCGGAGCGCAGGTCTGGAAGGCCGCGGGCCAGGCCCCGTCCGCCATGGCACCGCTGATCCACAAGGACATCGTCTACCTGGGCGGCCGGAGCCTGACGGCCCGTGTCCTGCGGACCGGCGTCGAGCGGTGGTCGGCCGAGGCGTCGGAGGTCCCGCAGAAGGGCGCCGGCGGCTGGGGCCCGCTGGTGCTCGGCGGCGACTTCGCCCTCGGCATGAACGGCACGTCCCTGTGCGAGGTGTCGCTGGACCCCGAGCGCGGGCGGCCCGTGACGCGCGGCCGCGCCGCACGGGGCCCGCTTCCGCACACCCCGCCCGTGGTGCAGGGCCGCGCGATCTGGGTGGTCGAGCCCGGCGGGCAGGGCGTCTCGGCGTACTCCGCGGCGCAGGGCGTACGGCTGTGGACCTGGGCGCCCGAGGCGCGGGGGGCCTGGGCGCTGTCCGGTGCCTGGAACCGGGTGTTCCTCGTCAACGGCGGGAAGCTCACGGCCATGCCGACGGTCGGATGACCCGGCCGGTTTTCGGTATGCCGTCGGGGACCGCTTAGGCTCGGGCGGCCGAGCAACCGACCCGGGGGACGGGACCACACGCATGGAAAGCCTTCGTCAGGACGATCCGACGCACGTCGGGCCGTACGTCACCCTGGCCCGGCTCGATGCCGCGTCCGCCGAACGGGCCGTCCCCGAACGCCGCTACCTCGCGCGCGGCGCCGACGGGGAGCGCACCGTGCTCGTCTGCGTGCCGCGCGTCGGGGCCGATCCCTCGCGGTGGGCCCTCGAGGCCGAGGGCGCCCGGCGGCTGTCGCCGTCGCTGCCGCGGTTCCTCCCTGTCACGGAAGTCGGCGGAACGGCCGGGTTCCCGTGGTACGCGGTCCCGTACACGCCCGTACTGCCGCTGCCGGCCGTGCTCGACGCGTACGGCGGGCCGCTGCCCGAGGAGTACGTACGCGGGCTCGGCGCGGCGCTCGCGCAGGCGCTGGCCGCCGCGCACGCCCAGGGGGTGGCGCACGCGGGGCTGTCGCCGGCCGCCGTGCTGCTCACCGCGGGCGGGCCGCTGCTGGGCTGCTTCGGCGCCGCACGTGCGGCGGCCCCCGACGGGGTGCACAGGGCGGGGCTGCCCGGGCTCGACCCGGGATGCCTGGCGGCGGAAACCGCCTCGGGCGGCCGGCCCGGGCCGCCGGGCGACATCTTCGCGCTCGGCGCGGTGCTGGCGTACGCGGCCACCGGTCACACCGTGCCGGAGCGGAGCGAACTCCCGCCCGGGCTCCGGGACTTGATCGGTGCCTGCCTGTCCTCCGACCCGGGGACGCGCCCCGGGTCGGCCCAGGAGCTGCACCGGATGCTCACGACGCCCGCGCCCGGCACCGGGCCCACCTGGGAAGACGCGGCCGCGCCCGTTGCGACGGTGCTCGATCACGCGGTCGCCCCGGCGGCGCCGGGGCGGGTCGTCGCCGCGCTCGCCGCGCAGTCCGCCCGCCTGCTCGCCGCGGAGCTGCCCGCCCCGCGAGATTCGTTCCCGCCGGCCCTGAAAGTGCACTGATCCCGATGCTCCCCACCCCGGCCGCGCGCGGCCCCCTCGCCCCGCTCGCCCATGACGATCCGCACCACCTCGGCGGTCACCGGCTGTTGGCCCGGCTCGGCAGCGGTGGCATGGGCACCGTCTATCTGGCCCGCTCGACGGCCGGACGCACGGTCGCGCTCAAGACCGTGCACGCCCGGATCGCCGCCGACGCCACCTTCCGCACCCGCTTCCGGCTGGAGGCCGACGCGGCCCGGGTCATCGGCGACCGGTACGGGGCCCGCGTGTTCGGCGCCGACCCGCTGGCCCAGACGCCCTGGCTGGCCACCGAGTACGTCATCGGCCCGCAGCTCGACGAGGCGGTCGCCGCCGCCGGTCCCCTGCCCGAACCGGTGGTCCGGGCCCTGGGTGCGGACCTGGCCCGGGCCCTGGGCCGGCTGCACGCCTCGGACGTGGTGCACCGCGACCTGAAGCCGTCCAACATCATGGTCACCGCCGCCGGGCCCAAGGTCATCGACTTCGGCATCGCGCGCGCCCTCGGCGACGAGCGGCTGACCGGCGTGGGGGTCGCGGCCGGCACCCCCGCCTTCATGTCTCCCGAACAGGCCGCCGGCCTCGAACACACCCCGGCCGGTGACGTGTTCGCACTCGCGGGGGTCCTGCTCTTCGCGGCCGCCGGGCACGGCCCCTTCGGCGGTGGGCAGGCCGCCGACCTGCTCTACCGGGTCCGCTACGCCGAGCCCGACCTGGGCGGCGTACCGCAGGCGCTGGCGCCGCTGCTCGCCCGCTGCCTGGACAAGGACCCCGCGCGGCGGCCCACGACGGCGGGGCTGGCCGAGCTGCTCGCCCCCGGCGCGGGGGTGTTCGCGGACGGGCTGCCGCAGCCGGTGCTCGCGGACATCGCCCGGCGCGCCGCGGCCGTGTGGCAGGAGCCGCCGCCCCGCCTCCCGGCCCCCGCCGGGGAACCGGCGACCGTGCCCGATGCCGGGACCACGGCCGGCGGCGGCATGTCGCGCCGCAGGCTGCTCACGGTCACCGGCGCGGCGGCCGGCGGGGTGGCGCTCGCCACGGGCGGCGGGCTGTGGGCCTGGCTGTCCGCCCGGGGGCAGGAGGAGGAGTCCCCGCCCGCCCTGGGCCAGCCGCCGGCCGCCCTGTGGGAGACGAGCGCCGTGAGCGCCAAACCCGGCAGCGAGCCGCTGCGTACGGGCGACGAGCTGATCGCGACCGCCGGCATGGGGGCCTTCGGCTTCAACCCGCAGAAGGGCAAGCCGCTTTCGGACCGGGGCATGGTCGGTGACGCCTGGCGCATCGCCACCGACGGCAAGGTGCTCTACGGGCTGAGGGACCACGAGGTCGCCGACAAGGCGCTCGTCGTCGTACGCCTCCCCCAGGGCGGGCGGGGGCAGCAGGAGACATCCGTACGGCTGGCGGCCTTCGACAGCGCCGAGCGGCTCAACCAGATCCTGTGCGTGGACGGCGACACCGTGTTCCTGTGCGCCAAGTCCGTTGCGGGCGGGCAGTGGTTCGTCCTGGCGGCGAGCCTGAAGTCCGGCGGTGAGCTGTGGCGCCAGCCCACCGCGCCGCCCGCCGAGGCCTCCCTTGCCGGGTCGCTCCCCTGCGTCGTGCGCGCCAAGACCCTGCGGGTGGGGCTGCTGGTGTGCCGGGGGGCGGGCCGGGGCGACTCGCTGCGCCTGTCGGTGCACGACCCGGCCACCGGCGCGGAGCGCTGGACGGTCTCGCTGCCCGCACCGGGAGCCCGGCCCCACCGGCTGGCGACGGACGAGGACCACGTCTACCTCGGCGCCGCGACCCTTCAGGCACTGCGGCTCACCGACGGGTCGGCGGCCTGGTCCTTCGGCGCGGGCCGCAAGGTGGGCGAACTACGGCCCGCCGAACGCCAGTACGGCATCCCGACGGTCCGGGACGGGGTGGTCTACGCCGTCGAGGGCACCCGCGGCATCGTCGCCGTCGACGCCCGCACCGGCAAGGTGCGCTGGACGGAGACCCCCCTGAAGGACGCCCGGCCCGACCGCGACCTGGCGCCGGTGGCGGGCACCGAGCAGGTGTACAGCATGGACCGAACGGGCCTGCGTGCGATCGACGTCCGCTCGCACCGCGCGGTCTGGCGCTACAAGACGTCCGCGATCACCGTGTCCCCGGATCCGGACCCGGCCGTCAACCAGCTCTACATCCGCGACGACACCCGCGTGCTGGCCCTCCCGACGCGGTAACCGCGGACAGCGCCACCCGCCCCGCACGCCAAACGCACGCGTACGACCCGCCCCCGTCCCCGTCCCCCGGGCTGAACACGACCCAAGGCGGCCACGCTCCCTGCCGAAGCCTCACCCGTCGCCGCGCACCGCCTCCAGGAACCGCGACGCGCTCCCCGTGGCGTGTCATCGGGAAGAGGGAGGGACCCGGGGCGGCGCGCTTGCCCAAGCCCCGGGTGCCGAGACGGTGGACACCTGATGCAGGCCGACCAGGGTGCGTACGGCACGCGGCAGCCAGTCCGTCAGGGTCTGCTCCTCGGCGCCTCCGATCCGTCGCAGGATCTCGGTGGGGGTGGGGCGGTCCGCGGGGTCCGACCTGAGGCAGTCCGTCACCACCGCGGACAGATCGCCGGGCAGCAACCGCAGCGCGTTGTCGAGAACGGCGCCCTCGGGGAAGGGGGCGGCTCCGCAGGCGTGGCACAGCACCATTCCGAAGGCGTACGCGTCCACGGCCGCGGTCAGCGGAGCACCGGTCAGCTGCTCCGGGGCGAGGAACCCGCGGGTGCCGACCACGAAGTCCGTGCGCGTGAGCGCCGTGCCGTCCGCGGCCCGCGCGATGCCGAAGTCGATGACGCGGGGTCCCGCATCCGAGATGACGATGTTGCTGGGCTTGAGGTCCCGGTGGATGATCCCGCAGGCGTGGATGCCCTCAAGCGCCTCGGCCACGCCGAGCGCCAGGGTCCGTACGGTCCGGGCGGGCAGCGCGCCGTGGGTGCGCAGCACCTCGTGCAGGGAGGGGCCGGGGATGTACTCCGTCACCAGCCAGGGCCGGGCGTCCTCCGCGCCCGCGTCGACCACGGGTGCGGTGTGGAAGCCGCCCACGCGGCGCGCGGCTTCGATTTCCCTGGCGAAGCGGCGGCGGAAGGACGGATCCTCGGCCAGCTCCTCCCGGACCACCTTGACGGCCACACGCCGGGCGCCCGGCGACAGGCCGAGGTAGACGGTGCCCATCCCGCCTTCGCCCAGCCGGGCCGAGAGCCGGTAGCGGCCCACCTGACGCGGGTCCTCCCGGCGCAGCGGCTCGTGGTGAACGGCGGGCGGGTTCGGCTCGGGCGGGGTGAGCGCTGAGCGTGGCTGAAGCGGCACCAGGAGCGCCTCCTGGGCCTCGGCCGCCTTGCGGATCTGCGCGATCTCGATCTCGCCCTCGGCGCGCAGGATGGCGGCCTGCTTCTCGCCTTCGGCGCGCAGGATCTCGGAGTGCCGGACGCTTTCGGCGTAGAGGATGGCGGCGCGCTTGTCGCGGTCGGCGCGCATCTGCTTCTCCATCGAGTCCTGGATGGCGGTCGGCGGCTCGATGGCCTTGAGCTCGACGCGGTTGACGCGGATGCCCCACTTGCCGGTGGCCTCGTCGAGGACGCCGCGCAGGGCCGCGTTGATCTCCTCGCGGGAGGTCAGGGTCCGCTCCAGGTCCATGCCGCCGATGATGTTGCGCAGCGTGGTGATGGCGAGCTGTTCGATGGCCTGGATGTAGCTGGCCACTTCGTACGTCGCGGCGCGGGCGTCGGTCACCTGGTAGTAGACGACGTAGTCGATGTTGACGACCAGGTTGTCCTGGGTGATGACCGGCTGCGGCGGGAACGGGACGACCTGTTCCCGCAGGTCGATCCGGTTGCGGATCCGGTCGAAGGGCGGGAACACCAGGTTGGGTCCGGTATGCAGCATCCGGGTGTGGCGCCCGTTGCGCTCGACGACGGCCACCGAGGCCTCGGGGATGATCCTCAGGGCCAGGGCCGCAAGGCCCGCGAGCACCAGCGCCAAGGCTCCCGACAGCACCATGACGTTCAACAGCGCCGCCCCTCACGCACCTGTCCACCCGGAACTGCAGTGTCGCAGAACTGCCTTGCCCCGCACAGGCTTTGGAAAGCCACCCGCACGACACCCGGCACGGTTGCCACGGGTGACCGTCTACCGACGCGGCGCGACCGGGCTGGCACCGGATGCGGCGCGCCGCCTCTCGGCGAGGCTACAGCGGGCGGTGCCGCGGAACGACGTGCCCCAGTCGACACGACGAACGGCCGCCCGCCGTAGCCGCGCCGGCAGCAGCGCGCGCCCTCCCGGACGGCGGCTGGCCCGGAGGGAAGTCACTGCGCTCAGCCGCACGGCTGGAGCGCGTGAACCCCGGCCGCACACTGCCCCAACCCGCAGGTCAGGCGCCCTTGCCGACCGGCTCCAGGATCGCCACGCACTCCACGTGGTGGGTCATCGGGAAGAGGTCGAAGACGCGCAGGGTACGGACCTTGTAGCCCGCCTCCTTGAAGTAGCCCAGGTCGCGGGCCAGGGCCGCCGGGTCGCAGGCCACGTAGGCGATGCGGCGCGGGGTGAGGCCGGCCACCTGGCGGACCGTCTGCTTGCCGGCGCCCGCGCGGGGCGGGTCGAGGACGACCAGGTCGCACTCGGTGATGCCGGTCTTCGGGAGGATCTGCTCGACCTTGCCCTGCTCGACGCGGACCCGGGGGAAGTCCGCCAGGTTGTGCCGGGCGTCCTCGACCGCGCGCTTCGTGGACTCGATGCCGAGCACCGCGCCCGTCTCGCCGAGGCGCTCCGCCAGGGCGCCCGCGAAGATGCCGACGCCGCAGTAGAGGTCGAGGGCCATCTCGCCCTTGCGCGGCATCAGGCCCTGCATGACGGCCTTGATCAGGGTGTCGGCGGCCTGCGGGTGGACCTGCCAGAAGCCGCCCATGCCGACGCGGTACGTACGGCCGTCCGCGCGCTCCCGTACGAAGGGGCGGCCGTGGACCCGGTGGACTCCGCCGTCCTTCTCCTCGACGCGCAGGACGGAGACCGGCTTGTCCAGCTCGACGAGGGGGAGGCGGCCGCCGGGGCGGGGGGTGAGGACCACCTGACGGTCGTTCGAGCCCGAGGCCGCGATGGCCTCGACCGACGCCATCTGGGGCCAGTCCTGCTTCTCGATGCCCAGCTCGCTGACGCCCGGCGCCGCGATCATGCAGTGGTCGATCAGCTCGATGTCGTGCGAGCGGTGCTTGCGCAGGCCCGCGTTGCCGTCCTCGTCGATGGCGAACTGCACGCGGGTGCGCCACTGCGGGACCTGCCCGGCGGGGAGCTTGTCGCCCTCGGCCGGCATGACCGTGCCGTCCCAGCCGGCCTCCTCCGGGGTGAGCCCGGCGAGCCGCTTGAGCTGCTCGGCGACGACCTCGCCCTTGAGCCGGCGCTGGGCGCCCGGCTTGGCGTGCTGCCAGTCGCAGCCGCCGCACTTGCCGGGGCCGGCGTACGGGCACGGAGCCTCGACGCGGTCCTTGGAGGGGTCCAGCACGGTGATCGCGTCGGCGCGCAGGAAGCGGGAGTCGACGTCGCCCTCGGTGACCTTCGCGACGACCTTCTCACCGGGCAGGGTGTGGCGGACGAAGAGGACCCGGCCGTCGGCGGTCCGGGCGATGCAGTGCCCGCCGTGCGCGACGGGACCGACCTCGACCTCGTACTCCTCCCCGACCAGTGACTGCTTCTCGTTCTGCTCGGTCATGGTGGGGAGGCTCCAAGGCTAAGAAAGGGAGAGACGGGGAGAAAACAAGGAACGGCCGGACGGCCGACCCACCAGTTTACGTGGATCTCGTCCGGCCGTTCACCACGCTACTTCGCGGCGGGGTCCTTGGGCCGCGGCGTGTCCACGGGCCCGCGGCGCACAGCGCCCGGGGCGCTCCACTCGGCCCGCTTCTTCGCCCGCTTCTTCGCGAGCTCGGAGGACTCCAGCTGGTAGGGCACCGAGGTGACCATCACACCGGGGGTGAACAGCAGCCGGCCCTTGAGCCGCAGCGCGCTCTGGTTGTGCAGGAGGTGCTCGTACCAGCGCCCGACGACGTACTCCGGGATGTACACGCTGACGGCGTCGCGCGGGTTCTCGCTGCGCAAGCCCTTGACGTACTCCACGACCGGCCGGGTGATCTCGCGGTACGGGGAGTCGAGGATCTTCAGCGGGACGTTGATCCCGCGGCGCTCCCACTCCTCGCGCAGCGCCTTGGTCTCGGCCGTGTCGACGCTGATGCTGAGCGCCTCCAGGGTGTCCGAGCGGGTCAGCTTGGCGAAGGCCAGGGCGCGCAGGGTGGGCTTGTGGACCTTGGAGACCAGGACGATCGAGTGGACCCGGGAGGGGCGCACGCTGTCGTCGCTGGGGCCCTCGGCCGCCGCGATCTCGTCGGCGACCCGGTCGTAGTGCTTGCGGATCGCGCTCATCGTTCCGTAGAAGATCAGCATTCCGAGCAGGGCGACCCAGGCGCCGTGCGTGAACTTGGTGGCCAGGACGACGACCAGCACCATGCCGGTGAAGAAGGCGCCGAAGGTGTTGATCGCCCGCGAGCGGTGCATCCGGCGGCGGGCGACCGGGTCGTGCTCGGACGCCAGGTGGCGGTTCCAGTGCCGGACCATGCCGATCTGGCTCAGCGTGAAGGAGACGAAGACGCCGACGATGTAGAGCTGGATCAGCTTCGTCGAGTCCGCGTCGTAGATCCACACCAGCAGCATGGCCGCGCCCGCGAGGAGCACGATGCCGTTGGAGAAGGCGAGCCGGTCGCCGCGGGTGTGCAGCTGGCGCGGCAGGTAGCGGTCCTGGGCGAGGATCGAGCCGAGCAGCGGGAAGCCGTTGTACGCGGTGTTGGCGGCGAGGAACAGGACCAGCGCGGTGGCCGCGGCCAGCACGATGAAGAGGAAGCTGCCGTTGCCGAAGACGGCTTCGGCCACCTGGGAGATGACCGGGTGCTGGACGTAGTCGGGTCCGACCGGGACCCCGTCCTTGAGCAGGTCGGTGGCGGGGTTCTCCGCCATCCGCACGTTGGTGGCCATGGCCAGGCCGATGATCCCGCAGAACATGGTGACGGCCAGGCCGCCCATGAGGGCGAGGGTGGTGGCCGCGTTCTTGCTCTTGGGCTTGCGGAAGGCGGGTACGCCGTTGCTGATGGCCTCGACACCGGTCAGGGCCGCACAGCCGGAGGAGAAGGCCCGCAGGAGCAGGAAGACCAGCGCGAAGCCTGCCAGCCCCTGTTGCTCGGCCTTGATCTCCAGGTCGGCCGTCGGGGCCTCCATGGAGTCGCCCATGACGAGGCCGCGCCAGGCACCCCAGGCGATCATGACGAATACGGCGCCGACGAAAATGTACGTCGGGATGGCGAAGAGGTTTCCGGATTCCTTCACGCCGCGCAGATTCATCAGCGTGAGCAGCAGAATCATGATCATCGCCGAGAGCACCTTGTGCTCGATGACGAAATCGACGGCGGAGCCGAGGTTCTCCACCCCGGAGGAGATCGACACGGCGACGGTCAGGACGTAGTCGACCAGGAGGGCGCTGGCGACGGTGAGACCGGCCTTGGGGCCGAGGTTGGTGTTGGCGACCTCGTAGTCACCGCCGCCGCTGGGGTACGCGTGGACGTTCTGCCGATAGGAGGCGACCACGGTGAACATCAGCACCACGACCGCGACGGCGATCCATGGGCTGAACTGGTACGCCGACACACCCGCGATCGACAGGACCAGCAGAACCTCGCCAGGGGCATATGCCACTGAGGAGAGCGGGTCGGAGGCGAAGACGGGGAGGGCGATTCGCTTGGGGAGGAGCGTTTCCCCGAGGCGGTCGCTGCGTAGCGCCCGGCCGATCAGGATCCGTTTGGGCACGTCGGTCAGTTTGGACACGCAGAGGATCGTAAGCGTTCGAAATCAGCCTGACGAACCCCCCGCCGGTATACGGGGCAAAGTGCCACCGCATCGAGGGCAATGCGCCGCCCCCTCCAGCGCAAATGGTCACACTGGTGACCGCCCGTGTGTAGCTTGGGCCATGGTCTGAGACCCTGTTAAGCCAGAGCAGCAATGAGGCTGGAAACCAGCGAGCCGCTGACAGCCGGAAGGACGGCCGTGCACATCGTCATTATGGGCTGCGGAAGAGTGGGTTCCGCCCTCGCGCAGACCCTGGAGCAGCAGGGGCATACGGTCGCCGTGGTGGACCAGGACCCCACCGCATTCCGTCGGCTGGGAGCGTCCTTCGGCGGCCGCCGCGTCACCGGCGTCGGCTTCGACCAGGACACCCTGCGGGAGGCCGGCATCGAGGATGCGGGTGCCTTCGCGGCCGTCAGCAGCGGTGACAATTCCAACATCATCGCCGCCCGCGTGGCCCGTGAGATGTTCGGCGTCGAGAACGTCGCCGCCCGCATCTACGACCCCAAGCGCGCCGAGGTCTACCAGCGCCTGGGCATCCCCACCGTCGCGACCGTGCGGTGGACCGCCGACCAGATGCTGCGCCGGCTGCTGCCCTCGGGCGCGGAGCCGCTGTGGCGCGACCCGAGCGGCGGTGTCCAGCTCGCCGAGGTACACACCTCCGCCGCCTGGATAGGCCACAGGGTCAGCAAGCTGCAGGAGGAGACCGGCGTCCGCGTCGCCTTCCTCACCCGACTGGGCGAGGCCATGCTGCCGACGTCGGCGACGGTCCTCCAGGAGGGCGACCTCGTCCACGTGATGATGCGCACGGACGAGATCGACAAGGTCGAGGCGTCCTTCGCCGAGGGGCCTGAGGAGGCACACGCATGAGGGTCGCGATCGCCGGAGCCGGCGCGGTGGGCCGCTCCATCGCCGGTGAGCTGCTGGAGAACGGCCACGAGGTGCTCCTCATCGACAAGGCGCCGACCGCCATCTCGGTGGAGCGGGTGCCGCAGGCCGAGTGGCTGCTGGCCGACGCGTGCGAGATCACCTCGCTGGACGAGGCCGCGCTCCAGCGCTGCAACGTCGTCATCGCGGCGACCGGCGACGACAAGGTCAACCTGGTCGTGTCGCTGCTCGCCAAGACCGAGTACGGGGTCCCGCGGGTGGTCGCCCGCGTGAACAACCCGAAGAACGAGTGGCTCTTCAACGAGTCCTGGGGCGTCGACGTCGCGGTCTCCACCCCGCGCCTGATGTCGGCCCTGGTCGAGGAGGCCGTCAGCGTCGGCGACCTGGTGCGGCTGCTGCGCTTCAGCCACGGTGACGCCAACCTCGTCGAGCTGACCCTGCCGCCCGACTCCTCGGTGGCGGGCACCCAGATCAGCGAGATCGCCTGGCCCGAGGACACCTCGCTGGTCACGATCATCCGCGGCAACCGGGTCCTCACCCCCCACGGCGAGGAGACCCTGGAGCCGGGCGACGAGCTCCTCTTCGTGGCCGCTCAGGCCCGCGAGGAACAGCTGGAGGACCTCCTCCAGGCCCGCCACTAGCCCCTGCGGGCACGCTGCCGGGCAGCCCCCGGCAGCGGCGCCGCACCCGCGCGCACGAAGGGGCGGGGTGACCATCCGGTCACCCCGCCCCTTCGTAGGGGTCAGGCCCCGCGCTCCCGGGCGGCGGCGTCCTTGGCCTCCCACTCCGCGATCACGTCGATCGGCGGCGGCGCCTTCGCCAGGAAGACCCACGTGAAGTACACCGCCAGCACCATCGGCGGCAGCTTCAGCGCGATCAGCACCCAGCCCAGCTGCGTCGCGTCGCCCCACCAGTACAGCGGGAAGAGGATCGCGTACTTCGCGAGGAAGATCAGGCCCCAGGCCAGGCTGGCCTTGGTGTACGCCTTCTTGCGCCCGGGGTTGCGCGTACGCCAGGACAGGTTCTCCTTGAAGACCGGCCCCAGCACCACGCCCAGCAGCGGGAAGCCCACCAGCGCGGAGAGCGTGAAGGCCACGCCCAGGCCGGCGCCGTAGATCATGCCCGGCAGGTAGAACCCCTTGGCACTGCCCGTGAACAGGGCGAAGGCGACACCGACGCCCACTCCGAAGACCCCGCTGAAGGCGTGCTTCACGGTGTCCTTGCGCAGCAGCCGCACGATCACCAGGAGCACCGCGAGGGCGCCCGCCGCGATGGCGGACAGCTTCACGTCCTTGTTGACCGTGTAGATCATGACGAAGAGCAGGCCGGGGAGCATCGTCTCCACGGTGCCCCGGATGCCCCCGAAGGCGTCGAACAGCGCCGCCTGGGTCACCGCCTTCTGGTCCTCGGAGGGAGCCTGGTCAGCGGATTGCGGGCTGGTCGGTTTGTCGAGTGACGTCACCGGTTACTGCTCCTGTCCGAGCGGTCGGAGTTCGTACTTCGGGTTGAAGAGCACCCGACGGCCGTGGCTCATCGAGATCCGCCCTGAGGCGATCATGCGACGGCCGGGTTCGATTCCCACGATCGAGCGACGCCCGAGCCATACGACGTCCAGCGCGGCCGAGCCGTCGAAGAGCTCGGCCTCCAGGGCGGGGACGCCCGCCCGCGGCCGCAGGGTGACGGTCCGCAGGGTCCCGGTCACCTTGACTATCTGGCGGTCGTGGGAGTCGCAGATCCGCGTGCACCCCGCGGCCTCTGCGTCCTCCTGCAGCTCCGCCGAATGCAGCTCCTCCTGCGAGGTGGACAGCCGCTCTATCATCCGGCGGAACCGGCCCGCCGGCCTGGCCGGCTTGGTGAGCTTCTCGGGACGCGGTTCAGCACTCATACAGGAAGCGTACCGGCGTGCCCGCTACCTCTCGAAGCGGTATCCCATGCCCGGTTCCGTGATGAAGTGCCGCGGGTGCGAGGGGTCCGCCTCCAGCTTGCGGCGCAGCTGCGCCATGTACACGCGCAGGTAGTTCGTCTCGGTGCCGTACGAGGGCCCCCAGACCTCCCGCAGGAGCTGCTTCTGGCTGACGAGCTTGCCGCTGTTGCGGACCAGCACCTCCAGCAGGTGCCACTCGGTGGGCGTGAGGCGTACGTCGCGCCCCTCGCGCACCGCCTTCTTCGCCGCGAGGTCGACGGTGAAGCCCCCGGTCTCCACGATCACCTCGTCCTCGCCGGACCCGGCGGCGGGCTCGGCCCGGCGTACGGCGGCGCGCAGCCGCGCCAGCAGCTCGTCCATGCCGAAGGGCTTGGTGACGTAGTCGTCGGCGCCCGCGTCGAGGGCCTCGACCTTCTCGTCGGAGCTGTGCCGGGCCGAGAGGACCAGGATCGGAACCCGGGTCCAGCCGCGGAGCCCCTTGATCACGTCGACGCCGTCCATGTCGGGCAGGCCGAGGTCGAGGACGACCACGTCGGGGTGGCGGGCCGCGGCGAGTTCCAGGGCGCTCGCGCCGTCGGGGGCCGCGTCGACCTCGTACTTGCGGGCCTTCAGATTGATCACGAGGGCTCGCACGATCTGCGGCTCGTCTTCCACCACGAGCACCCGGGTCATTGAGGTCCTGCCTTCTGTCGTATCGGGTCAAGATCGGAATCTACGGGGTCGGCGCCGGCGCGGCCTTCGGCGTCCAGCGTGACCCGCGCGTGCGTGCCCCCCCGGGGCACGGCCCGCAGGGTCAGCACCATGGTCAGTCCGCCGCCCGGGGTGTCCTCGGCGGCGAGGGTGCCGCCCATCGCCTCGGCGAAGCCGCGGGCCACGGCGAGCCCGAGGCCCACGCCGGCGCCGCGCGGCGCGTCCCCGTGCCGCTGGAAGGGGGCGAAGATGCGGTCCTTGGCCTCGTCGGGCACGCCCGGCCCGCGGTCGACGACGCGTACCTCGACCCGGTCCCCCAGGAAGCTGGCCGCCACCAGCACCTGCTCCCGCTGCGGGCTGTACTTGACGGCGTTCTCGACGACGTTGGCCACCGTCCGCTCCAGCAGCCCCGGGTCCACCGCCACCATGGGCAGGGTCTCGGGGATGTCGAGCAGCACGCTGTCCTCCGGTACGCCGCCCAGTGCCATCGGGACCACCTCGTCGAGGTCGATCTCCCGGATCAGGGGGGTGACGGTGCCGGTCTGCAGCCGGGACATGTCCAGGAGGTTGCCCACCAGGTGGTCCAGCCGGTCGGCGCCGGCCTCGATGCCCTCCAGGAGCTCGGCCCGGTCCTCCTCGGACCACTCCACGTCATCGGAGCGCAGGGAGGTCACGGAGGCCTTGATGGAGGCCAGCGGGGTGCGCAGGTCGTGGCTGACGGCGGCCAGCAGGGCGGTGCGGATCCGGTTGCCCTCGGCCTGCCGGCGGGCCTCCTCGGCCTCCCCGACCAGCCGCTGCCGGTCCAGGACCACGGCGGCCTGGGCGGCGAAGGCGCCGAGCACCCGGCGGTCCTCGGCGGGCAGCACCCGTCCGGACAGGGCCAGGGCCATGTGGTCGCCGATCGGCATGTCCACATCGGCGTCCTCGGGCCGCTCCACCGGGTTCGGTCCGACTCTGCCGGCCCGCTTCCAGGGCTCGACGTCGGCCTCGCGCTCCAGCAGGGCCACCGATTCCATGGCGAAGGTCTCGCGGACCCGCTCCAGCAGCGCGTCCAGGGCGGTCTCCCCGCGCAGCACGCTGCCGGCCAGGAAGGAGAGGATCTCGGACTCGGCGCGCAGCCGGGCGGCCTGGTGGGTGCGCCGGGCGGCCAGGTCCACCACGGAGGCGACCGAGGCGGCCACCCAGAAGAAGACCGCGATGGCGACGATGTTCTTGGGGTCGGAGACGGTGAAGCGGTGCAGCGGCGGGGCGAAGTAGTAGTTCAGCAGCAGCGACCCGACGGCCGCCGAGGCCAGCGCCGGAAAGAGCCCGCCCAGCAGGGCGGCGGCCACGGTCAGCGCCAGGAACAGCAGCATCTCGTTGGCGAGGCCGGGATCGGTCTGGATGTGCGTGAGCAGCGCGGCGAGCAGCAGCGGCAGGAGCACCCCGACCACCCAGCCGGCCACGATGCGGGCCCGCCCGAGCCGGGCGGCCGACCGGGCCACGGGCAGTCCGCGGCCCTTGGCGACCTCCTCGTGGGTGACGATGTGCACGTCGAGGTCGGGCCCGGAGTCGCGGGCGACGGTGAGCCCGACGCCGGGGCCGAGGACGTACTGCCAGGAGCGGCGGCGGCTGGAGCCCAGCACGATCTGGGTGGCGTTGACCCCGCGGGCGAATTCGAGGAGGGCCTCGGGGATGTTGTCGCCGATCACATGGTGAAACGTTCCTCCAAGATCTTCGACCAGGGTCCGCTGGACCGCGAGCTCCTTCGGCGAGGCGGCCGTCAGCCCGTCGCTGCGGGCGATGTAGACGGCCAGGATCTCGCTGCCGGAGCCCTTGGCCGCCATCCGGGAGGCCCGGCGGATCAGCGTGCGGCCCTCCGGGCCGCCGGTCAGGCCCACCACGATCCGCTCGCGCGCCTGCCAGGTGGAGCGGATGCCGTGCTCGCCCCGGTACTGCTGGAGGTACTCGTCGGTCCGGTCGGCCACCCACAGCAGCGCGAGCTCGCGCAGGGCGGTGAGGTTTCCGGGGCGGAAGTAGTTGGACAGGGCCGCGTCGACCTTGTCGGGCTTGTAGATGTTGCCGTGCGCCATCCGTCGGCGCAGCGCCTGCGGGGACATGTCGACGAGCTCGATCTGGTCGGCCCGCCGCACCACCTCGTCCGGCACGGTCTCCCGCTGCCGGACGCCCGTGATGGACTCCACCACGTCGCCGAGCGACTCCAGGTGCTGGATGTTCACCGTCGAGATCACGTCGATCCCGGCCCGCAGCAGCTCCTCCACGTCCTGCCAGCGCTTGGCGTTGCGCGAGCCCGGCACATTGGTGTGCGCCAGCTCGTCCACCAGCGCGACGGCGGGCATGCGCGCGAGCACCGCGTCCACGTCCATCTCGGTGAAGACCGCCCCGCGGTAGGTGAGCTCCTGGCGCTCCACCTGCTCCAGGCCGTGCAGCATCACCTCGGTGCGCGGCCGCCCGTGGTGCTCCACGAAGCCGACGACACAATCGGCGCCCCGCTCGACCCGGCGGTGGCCCTCGGAGAGCATCGCGTACGTCTTGCCGACACCGGGTGCCGCGCCGAGATAGATCCTGAGCCTGCCGCGTCCCATGCGCCCCATTCTCCGGGACGTCCCCGCTGTTCACGCACGGATGACCGCCCGGACGGCCATCCCTGACGCAACCCTGACGCCGGCGTACGCCCCCGGACGGGCCGGTGGGCCGTACCCCGCTCGGGAGTACGGCCCACCGGCCGAAAACGTGCGCACGGGACCCACGCGGCCACCGCGCCCGGGGTCAGCGGACCTCGGTGATCTCCGGACCGCGCTCCAGCTGGCCCATGCCGCCGGAGAAGCGCGAGCCCTCCTGGTCCTCCGTCTGCACGCCGTCCGGCACCATCTGCGCGTCGTTCGGCAGCTTCAGGACGATCGGGTCGCGCGGGGCCATCGGGCCGTCGCCGCGGACCACCACGGTGTCCAGGAAGATCCGCTCCAGCACACCGGCCGACTCGGGGCGCACCGCGCCCTGGCCGGAGATGACACCGCGCAGGAACCAGCGCGGGCCGTCCACACCGACGAAGCGGACCAGCTGGGCGCCGGTCTGCCCGTCCGGCAGCGGTACGGGCACCTGTGCGCGCAGCTCCCAGCCCAGCGGACCCTCGACCTCGTCGATGATGCCGCCCTGCTTGGTGATGCCCTCGGCGATCTCCTCGCGGACCTCGCCCCAGATGCCTTCCTTCCTGGGCGCCGCGAAGGCCTGCAGCTGCACGGCGCTGTCGCCCAGGACCACGGTCGCGGCGACGATCGCGTCCCCGGCGACCTCCACGCGCAGTTCCATGCCCTCGACACCCGGTACGAGGATGCCGCCGAGGTCGACCCGGCCGTCCTCGGGGCTGCCGGGCACCTCGGAGACGTCCCACGGGCCGTCGGGCCGCGGGGCCGGCGGCAGGTTCACCCTGCGCGGGCCGTCGGAGTCGAGCTCCGTGGCGTCGTCCCGCTCATCAGCCACGCCGTCGACGACCTGCTCGGCCGCGCCGCCGTCGTTGACGGAGTCGTTCTTCTTGCGACGTCCGAACACGTCACTGTCCTTCCCGGTCGGATACGACCGAAGCGTAGCCATTCCCACCCTGCTGACCAGCGCCGGATCCGGCCACGGCCGCATGACCACCGGTGGAGCCGAAACCCCCCTCGGCCCGCGCCGAATCGGGAAGCTGTGCCACCTCGTGGAAGCGCACCTTCTCGACTCGCTGGACAACCAGCTGGGCAATGCGGTCGAAACGCTCGAACCGGACGCTCTCGCGCGGGTCGAGATTGACCAC
The DNA here is from genome assembly GCF_042736805.1 of Streptomyces sp. NPDC060031. Lineage (NCBI taxonomy): Bacteria > Bacillati > Actinomycetota > Actinomycetes > Kitasatosporales > Streptomycetaceae > Streptomyces > Streptomyces sp. NPDC060031. Next base: position 37,370 of record NZ_JBHWVM010000021.1, on the reverse strand, counting down.
GATCACCTTGATCTCCCCACGGTACCCGGCATCCACCGTCCCCGGGGCATTCACGAGCGCGAGCCCGCAGCGTGCGGCCAGGCCGGAGCGCGGGTGCACGAACGCCGCGTACCCGTCGGGCAGCGCGATGGCGACCCCGGTGGGCAGCACCGCCCGCTCGCCCGGCTCGAGCTCCGCGGCCACCGTGGTGACCAGGTCGCAGCCGGCGTCACCGGGGTGACCGTAGGCGGGGATCGGCACCTGCGGGTCGACGCGCCTGATGGCCACGTCCACGCCGGTGTAGTTCTCAGACATCAGGGGTTCACCTCGAAGGCGCGTGCGCGCCTGACCTGGTCCGGGTCGGCCATCGCCGCCCGGATCTCCTCGGGCCGTCCGTTGTCGATGAAGTGGTCGACCTTCACCTCTATGAAAAGGGCGTCCGCGCGCAGGGCGACGGGCCCCTGCGGACCGCCTATTCGACCGACGGCGCTGGAGTAGATCTTCCGTCCGGCGACGGCGGTGACCTCGGCCTCCAGGTACAGGACGGTGTCCACCGGCACGGGCCGCACGAAGTCGGTCTCCAGCCGGCCGGTGACCGCTATGACGCGCAGCAGCCAGTTCAGGGAGCCCAGCGTCTCGTCGAGCGCGGTGGCGAGCAGACCGCCGTGGGCGAGGCCCGGCGCGCCCTGGTGGGCGGCCTTGACGGTGAACTCGGCGGTGACGCGCACGCCTTCTCCCGCGCGGGCCTCCAGGTGGAGCCCGTGCGGCTGGCCGTCGCCGCAGCCGAAACAGCGCTCGTAGTGCGCGCCGAGGAGCTCCCCGGGTGCCGGGGCATCGGGGTGCCGGACCGGCGCGGCGGCGTCGGCCGGGGGCGTCAACGCTGTGTTTCGTCCACTCACAGCCGCAGACCTTACCCGCGCGGCTACCCGGCGGTCGCCTCGTGGCAGGCTTGGCGGCATGCAGCTCTCCCCCGCGCACCACGACGAACGTCTGACCGCCCCCCGCTCCTGGTGGGGCATCGCCGTCCTGACCGGCCTCGCCTGTGCGCTGATGCTGCTGCCGCTGGGGACGCTGCCGCTGCTGGCCGGACTGTTCGGGGGCACGGCGCTGACGGGGCTGCTGGTGAGCTCGTACGGGTCCGCGCGCGTGCGCGTGGTCAACGGCGCCCTGGCCGCCGGCGAGGCCCGGATCCCGGTGACGGCGCTGGGCGACCCGGAGGTCCTCGACCCCGAGGAGGCCCGGGCCTGGCGCACGTACAAGGCCGACACCCGCGCCTTCATGCTGATGCGCAGCTACGTCCCGACGGCGGTCCGCGTCGAGGTCACCGACCCGCAGGACCCGACCCCGTACGTCTACGTCTCCACCCGCGAGCCCGAGGCACTGGCCTCGGCGATCCGCGCGGCGAAGGGCTAGGTCCCGGCGCCGCCCGGGCCGGGGCCCTGGCTCCGCTCCGGGCCCTCCACCGCGGCCCTGATGGCCTCGGGAAGGGGCTGGGAGGGCCGCTCCAGGGGCGGGAGCTGCCGCAGGGCGCCCCAGGGCACGGCACGCGCCCGCAGGTCCGTACGCACCTTCTCGGCGAGCTTGCGGGTGCTGCGGCGGTTCACGACCGCCCCGACCGCCGCACCGATCAAGAACGGCATCAGGCTCGGCGTGCTGCGGAGCATCCGCTTCATGATCTGTTGGCGCAGTTCGCGCTTCATCTGACCGCCGAGCGCCGCATTCAGCGTCGCCGGCTTGGCCAGGTCCACCCCGCGCTCTTCCGTCCACGCGGTCAGGTAGGCGAGGTGGCGGTCCTTGAGCGAGCCGGGCGGCCTCAGCCCGTAGACCTCGTGCAGCTCGGCGACGAGCTTCAGCTCGATCGCCGCGACGCCGGTGATCTCGGCGGCCAGCTCGGCCGGCACCGCCGGCGGGACCGGCAGCATGGCCGCGGCGCCGATGCCCGCGCCGACGGTCGACGTGCCGTTGGCGGCGCCCGCGATCAGCTTGTCGGCAAGCTGATCCGGATCGAGGCCCGGGAACTGGGCGCGCAGGGTCGCGAGGTCCCGAACCGGAACGCGCGGTGCGTTCTCGATGATGCGGTCGGTGATGTAAAGGGCGGCGGCCCTGGCACCTTCGCCGCCCTTGCGTACACCGTTCTTGACGGCTTGCAGCCGATGAGCCCCGTGCCGGTGGCGGGACTCCTCGTCGGCCTCCGTGGCCGACGGCACCGCCGGGGCGGTGTCGGAGGGCACGGCGGGGTCGCCGGGGGCTCCAGGGCCCGTTTCCGGGCCCGTGGCTCCCACCCGCGTCTCCGCCGGATCACCAGACTTTCGAAAGCGCCGCTTTCGAAAGGGTGTCGAGCCAGTCACGGCCGACACCTCTCAGTCGCAGTCGCGACAGATCGGCTGACCGTTCTTCTCACGCGCCAGCTGGCTGCGGTGGTGTACCAGGAAGCAGCTCATGCAGGTGAACTCATCGGCCTGCTTGGGCAGCACACGGACGGCCAGTTCCTCGTTGGAGAGGTCCGCGCCGGGAAGCTCCATGCCTTCCGCCGCGTCGTAGTCGTCCACGTCGACGACCGAAGACGACTTCTCGTTGCGCCGGGCCTTCAGCTCTTCAATGCTGTCGTTGTCGACGTCGTCGTCGGTCTTGCGTGGGGTGTCGTAGTCCGTTGCCATAGTTCGCTCTCCCCCTCTGGGATTTAGCGGGTGTCTCAGCGCACGTAACGCGCGAGAGGCCGGACTTGTGCCCGACCTGAGGCGGAGATTTTGCCTCACATCAAGGTCTGTTACTCAATCGACACCCAGCCGGCCGCCCCGAGGGGTATTTGGCTGCGATGTCGAGCGGGACCGTACACGGTCTTGGGGCCGTCTTGCACAAACGCCACCCCGTGTATTTCCCGCCATCAGGGGTGCCGGAAACCCGGACTTCCCGGGCTTTCCGGCCGCCCCGGGGTCACTGGCCGCACAGGACCCGACGCTCCTCCCTGTGATCGATCACACAGGAGCGGACGCCTTCCCACTCCCGGCATTCAGCCAACAGCGAACAAGCGCATGACCAGGTCACAGGGGAAGAGTGACACGCATCACGAGGCCACCGCCCTCGCGGGGGATCGCCTGGATCCGTCCGCCGTGTGCGCGCGCCACGGAGCGCGCGATCGACAGACCGAGCCCCACACCCTTGTCACTGCCCGTGCGCTCCGTACGCAGCCGTCTGAAGGGCTCGAAGAGGTTGTCCACCTCGTACGCGGGAACAACGGGACCCGTGTTCGATACCAACAGGACGGCCTGGCCGTGCTGGGCCTCGGTCGTGACCTCCACCCAGCCGTCCTGCGGGACGTTGTACCGGACGGCGTTCTGCACCAGGTTCAGCGCGATGCGCTCCAGCAGCACGCCGTTGCCCTGGACCACGGCCAGCGCGCGCTCGCCGCGGATCTCCACGCCCTTGGCCTCGGCCTCCCCCCGCGCCTGGTCGATGGCGCGCGAGGCGACCTCCGCCAGGTCCACGGGCTTGCGCTCGACGATCTGGTTCTCGCTGCGGGCGAGCAGCAGCAGGCCCTCGACCAGCTGCTCGCTGCGCTCGTTGGTGGCGAGCAGGGTCTTCCCGAGCTGTTGGAGCTCCACCGGGGCCCCGGGATCGGAGAGGTGCACCTCCAGCAGCGTGCGGTTGATCGCCAAGGGCGTTCGCAGCTCGTGCGAGGCGTTCGCGACGAACCTCTGCTGCGCCGTGAAGGCCCGCTCCAGCCGGTCGAGCATCTCGTCGAAGGTGTCGGCGAGCTCCTTGAGCTCGTCGTCCGGACCGTCGAGCTCGATGCGCCGGGTCAGGTCGGAGCCGACCACCCGGCGGGCGGTACGGGTGATCTTGCCGAGCGGCGACAGCACCCGGCCGGCCATCGCGTAGCCGAAGGCGAAGGCGATGATGCTCAGGCCCAGCAGGGCCATCAGCGACCGGCTCAGCAGGTCGTCCAGGGCGTGCTTGCGCTGGTCGAGGATGCACTGGCCGATCGCGGCGTTGAACTGGTCGATGGACTGGTCGATGCCCACCCCGGAGCAGGTGGAGCTCGTGACCTCGACCTTCTGCCCGCCGACGATCTTGAACGGGAGGGCGTTGCCCTCCTTCAGGGCCGTCGCGGCCAGCAGGTAGATGATCGACAGCAGCAGGATGCCCGCGATCAGGAACATCCCGCCGTACAGCAGCGTGAGGCGTATGCGGATGGTCGGCCGCAGCCAAGGGAAAGGACCCTCGGGCTGGCCGGGGTCCCAGGTCGGTTTCGGTGGCGCCGGTGGTGGCGCCGGGTTCGCTGCCACCGCCGTCAGATCCGGTAGCCGGAACCGGGCACGGTCACGATGACCGGCGGCTCGCCGAGCTTGCGGCGCAGGGTCATGACCGTCACGCGCACCACGTTGGTGAACGGGTCGGTGTTCTCGTCCCAGGCCTTCTCCAGGAGCTGCTCGGCGGAGACCACGGTCCCCTCGCTGCGCATGAGGACCTCCAGCACCGCGAACTCCTTCGGCGCCAGCTGCACCTCCTTGCCCTCGCGGAACACCTCGCGCCGGTTCGGGTCCAGCTTGATCCCGGCGCGCTCCAGTACGGGCGGCAGGGCGACGGTGGTGCGCCGCCCGAGCGCCCGCACGCGGGCGGTCAGCTCGCTGAAGGCGAAGGGCTTGGGCAGGTAGTCGTCCGCGCCCAGCTCCAGGCCCTCGACCCGGTCGCTCACGTCGCCGGAGGCGGTCAGCATGAGCACGCGCGTGGGCATGCCGAGCTCGACGATCTTCCGGCAGACGTCGTCGCCGTGCACGAGCGGGAGGTCCCGGTCGAGCACGACCACGTCGTAGTCGTTCACCCCGACCCGCTCCAGGGCGGCGGCGCCGTCGTACACGACGTCCACGGCCATGGCCTCCCGGCGCAGTCCGGTGGCCACCGCATCGGCGAGCAGCTGCTCGTCCTCGACGACGAGTACGCGCACGTCGTTTCCTTCCTTTGAGCCCTGAAGGGCACACGTGTATGGCGCCTCCATCCTGCCGGTTTCAGCCGTAAACCGGCTGTAAGGCGCCTTGCGGCGGCCCCGAGCGAGGCGGAGGTGAGGATTCCCTCGCCTGGCGAGGTTTCTGGGCCCAGGGGGCAGGGGAAGACGACTGCACACCCCGAACATTCCCTGACGGCGGACAGTCACGTGCCGCCGCCGAGCCACGAAGAGGGGGCGCACCCATCATGGACGCATTCACCGCGGGTCTCCTGCAGCGCATCAGGAGCACGCAGTCGGACCTCAGGCAGGCCCGCGAGACGGGCGACGACTTCCTCGTGGAAGTGGAGCAGGCGGAACTGGAAGACCTCCAGCGCCTCGCAGCGGAACACGGCGTACCCGTATCCGTCTGCTGACCACGCACCACCCGACCCCGCACCACCGCGAACCCCGGCCGCCCACCCTCGGCAGCCGGGGTTCCCCCATGCACGGGCCCTGTGCCCGGCGGCGGTCAGTCGTGCCAGGCGCCGGCCTCCTCCAGCAGCGGCTGGAGCGAGGCGAAGACGGCCGGCCCGGCAGCCAGGGCCAGCTCCCCCGAGGCCCGCTCGCCCGGCCGCCCGCCCGTCAGGGCGCCGGCCTCGCGCGCGATCAGCTCGCCCGCGGCAAGGTCCCACGGGTTCAGCCCGCGCTCCCAGAAGCCGTCCAGCCGCCCGGCGGCCACGTCACACAGGTCCAGCGCCGCCGAGCCGCCGCGCCGGATGTCGCGTACCAGCGGGATGATCCGCCGCGCGACCTCTGCCTGGTGGGCCCGCCGGGTCTGGACGTACGCGAAACCGGTGGCGATCAGCGCCTGGTCCAGCGGCGCGGCCGGCCGGCACGCGAGCCGCGCCCCGGCCATCCACGCGCCGCCGCCGAGCACGGCGTGGGAGGTCTCCCCGCGCATCGGCGCGGCCACGACGCCCACCACGGTCTCCCCGCGGTACTCGGCCGCGATGGACACGCCCCAGTTCGGCAGCCCGTAGAGGTAGTTCACGGTGCCGTCCAGCGGGTCGATGACCCAGCGCACCCCGCTCGTGCCCGGGGTGTCCGAGCCCTCCTCGCCCAGCAGTCCGTCCTCGGGCCGCCGTTCGCCGAGGATGCCGGTGATCAGCTTCTCCGCGGCGATGTCCATCTCGGTCACCACGTCGATCGGGCTCGACTTGGTCGCGGCGACCGCCAGATCGGCCGGCCGCCCGTCACGCAGCAGCTCACCGGCCCGCCGGGCGGCCTCCAGGCCCACGTCCAGCAGTTCGGCCTTCAGCTCGTCAGAGATCACGGTCCCTCTCCCTACGCGTACGGACTGTCCACGCCCGCGGCCGCCGGCCGGGGCCCCCGCGCCGGGCAGCAGCCCACGGCGCACAGATCATGACTCGCCCCGAGCAGGCCGAGCGCGCACCGCTCCACGCTCTCGCCGCGTTCGGCCGCGGCCCGCTCCAGCACGAGGTCCCGCACCGCGGCGGCGAACCGCGGGTCGGCCCCGACCGTCGCCGACCGGGCGACGGGCAGTCCCAGTTCGGCGGCCTTCGCCGTGGCCTCCGTGTCGAGGTCGTACAGGACCTCCATGTGGTCCGAGACGAAGCCGATCGGGACCATCACCACCGCCGGGGCGCCGGCCTCGTGCAGCGACTCCAGGTGGTCGCAGATGTCCGGCTCCAGCCACGGGATGTGCGGGGCCCCGCTGCGCGACTGGTAGACGAGCTCCCAGGGCAGTTCGGTGCCCGTCTCGGCCCGTACCGCGTCCGCGATCACCCGGGCGACGTCGAGGTGCTGGTTCACGTACGCCCCGCCCGCGCCGCCCTCGGTGTGGTCCTCGGCCGGACCGGAGGCGTCCGCCGCCGCGGTCGGGATCGAGTGCGTGGTGAAGGCCAGCCGGGCGCCGCCGCGCACCTCGGCGGGCAGCGACTCCAGCGCGGCCAGCACCCCGTCGATCATGGGCTGCACGAAGCCGGGGTGGTTGAAGTAGTGGCGCAGCTTGTCCACCTTCGGCAGCTCGGCCACCCCCTCCCCGGCGAGCGCGGCCAGCGCGTCGGCGAGGTTCTCGCGGTACTGCCGGCAGCCCGAGTACGAGGCGTACGCACTGGTCGCGAGGACCGCGATGCGGCGGCGCCCGTCGGCGGCCATCTCCCGCATCACGTCGGTCAGGTACGGGGCCCAGTTGCGGTTGCCCCAGTAGACGGGCAGGTCCAGCCCGTGCTCGGCGAAGTCCCCCCGCAGCGCGTCCAGCAGCTCGCGGTTCTGCCCGTTGATCGGGCTGACCCCGCCGAAGCCGAAGTAGTGCTGCCCGACCTCTTTGAGCCGCTCGCGCGGGATGCCGCGCCCGCGCGTGACGTTCTCCAGGAACGGCACGACGTCGTCGGGTCCCTCGGGGCCGCCGAAGGACAGCAGCAGCAGGGCGTCGTACGGGGCGGCGAGGCCTTCGGCCACGGGCGCTTCGGGGGCACGGAGCTGGTCAGACATGTCTCGAATCCTGCCACCCGGCACCGGCTGCCGAGAACCGGCCTGGTCCCGCCCCTGCCCCGCGCCGGAGGTAAGGTCACCCTTACTTCCTGTTCGTTCCTTCGCCATGCGGGTGCCCAGTCGGCGGTCGTAACCTGTATGGGCCAATGACGTCCCTTACGGAGGGCACCTTGCCCAGTCCCTACCGCGCGATCTTCTCCGCCCCCGGGAGCCGGGGGTTCAGCGCGGCCGGCCTCATAGGCCGGATGCCGCTGTCCATGGTCGGCGTCGGCATCCTCACGATGATCTCCGAGCTCACCGGCCGGTACTCGCTGGCCGGCGCGCTCACGGCCACCCTCGCGCTCGCCGCCGCCGTCGTCGGCCCCCAGGTCTCGCGCCTGGTGGACCAGTACGGCCAGCGCCGCGTGCTGCGCCCGGCGACCCTGCTCGCGGTCGCCGCCGTCGCCGGGCTGCTGCTCAGCGCCGCCAGCGAGGCGCCGGACTGGACCCTCTTCGTCTTCGCGGCGCTCGCCGGGTGCGTACCCAGCGTGGGCTCGATGATCCGCGCCCGCTGGACCGCGATCTACCGGGACTCCCCCCGCGAGCTGCACACGGCGTACTCCCTGGAATCCGTCCTCGACGAGGTCTGCTTCATCTTCGGCCCGATCCTGGCCATCGGGCTCTCCACCACGTGGTTCCCCGAGGCCGGCCCGCTGGTCGCCGGGGTCTTCCTGCTGGCGGGCGTGTGGTGGCTGACCGCGCAGCGTGCCACCGAGCCCGCCCCGCACCCGCGGGACGAGCAGGGCGACCGGACCTCGGCGCTGCGCTCCCCCGGACTCCAGGTGCTGATGGCCACGTTCGTGGCGACCGGCGCGATCTTCGGCTCCATCGACGTGGTGACCCTGGCCTTCGCCGAGGAGCACGGACACAAGGCCGCCGCGAGCTTCATCCTCGCGATCTGGGCCACCGGATCCTGCCTCGCCGGCATCGTCTTCGGCCTGCTGCACCTCAAGGGCAAGCCCGAAGGCCGGTGGGTGCTGGGCATATGCGCGATGGCCGTGAGTATGATCCCCCTCCTACTGGCCGGGAACCTTCCGTTTCTGGCCGTGGCGCTCTTCGTCTCGGGCCTCGCCATCGCTCCCACGATGATCACCACGATGGCCCTGATAGAGGCGCACGTACCACGCGCGAAGCTGACCGAGGGCATGACCTGGATCAGCACCGGCCTCGCGGTCGGTGTCGCGCTCGGCTCCTCCGCGGCCGGCTGGGTCATCGACTCGGCCGGGGCGAGGACCGGGTACGTCGTCTCCATCTCGGCGGGAGCGGCCGCGGCGGCGGTGGCGTTCGCGGGATACCGCCGGCTGACGAGGCCGGCGCAAGGGGAGGAGCCAGCTACCGATGGGGACGGCGACAGCAGGGAAGAACGGCGCGGCACCGACCGCGTGGCATAACTGGGCGGGGAACGTCAGCGCCACACCCGCCCGCGTGGTGACTCCGGCCTCGGTCGGGGAGCTTCAGGAGGCGGTCCGCCGGGCCGCCGAGGACGGACTGAAGGTGAAGGCCGTCGGGACCGGCCACTCGTTCACCGCGGCGGCCGCGACCGAGGGCGTGCTGGTACGCCCGCAGGCGCTGGCCGGGATCCGGTCGGTCGACCGGGACGCGGGCACCGTGACGGTGGCGGCGGGCACCGTGCTCAAGGACCTCAACCAGGCCCTGGCCCGGCAGGGCCTGTCGCTCACGAACATGGGCGACATCATGGAGCAGACGGTCTCCGGCGCCACCAGCACCGGCACCCACGGCACCGGCCGCGACTCGGCCTCCATCGCCGCCCAGATCCGCGGCCTGGAGCTGGTCACGGCGGACGGGAGGCTGTTGAACTGTTCGGAGAAGGAGAATCCGGAGGTCTTCGCGGCGGCGCGGCTGGGCATCGGGGCGCTCGGCATCGTCACCTCGATCACCTTCGCGGTGGAGCCGGTCTTCTTCCTGACGGCCCGTGAGGAGCCCATGAGCTTCGACCGGGTGACGGCCGAGTTCGACCAGCACCACGCGGAGAACGAGCACTTCGAGTTCTACTGGTTCCCGCACACCGGCAACTGCAACACCAAGCGGAACAACCGCAGCCAGGGCCCGGCCGCCCCGCCCGGAGCGGTCAGCGCCTGGGTCGATGACGAGCTGCTGTCCAACGGCGTCTTCCAGGCCGTCAACTCCCTGGGCCGCGCCGTCCCGGCGGCCATCCCCGGCATCGCCCGGATCGCCAGCCGCGCGCTGTCGGCGCGGACGTACACGGACATCCCGTACAAGGTGTTCACCAGTCCGCGACGGGTCCGGTTCGTGGAGATGGAGTACGCCCTTCCGCGCGAGCGCGTGGTCGAGGCGCTGCGGGAGCTCAAAACCATGGTGGACCGCTCCGACCTGCGGATCAGCTTCCCGGTGGAGGTGCGGACGGCTCCGGCGGACGACATCACCCTGTCGACGGCCTCGGGGCGCGAGACCGCGTACATCGCGGTGCACATGTACAAGGGCACCCCGTACCAGGCCTACTTCACGGCCGCCGAGCGGATCTTCACCGCGCACGGCGGGCGGCCGCACTGGGGCAAGGTGCACACGCGGGACGCGGAGTACTTCTCCGAGGTCTACCCGCGCTTCGGGGAGTTCACCGCGCTCCGGGACCGGCTGGACCCGGAGCGGATGTTCGGCAACGACTACCTGCGGCGGGTCCTGGGCGAGTGAGCCCGCGGGCTCAGGAGGGCGTCTGCTGACCGCTGCCCGGGCCCGAGTTGCCGGGGCCCGAGTTACCGGGGCCCGAGTGGTCCGGGGCCGACCCGCCCGGGGTCGGCGTCTTGCCGGGCTTCGGCGGGGTCGGGCTCGGGCTCGGCTTCGGGCCCCCTGAGTCCGATGGGCTCGGGCCGGGGCTCGGGCTCCGGCCGCCGGGCGAACCCGAAGGGCTCGGGGAGGTCCCGGACTCCGGGGTCTCGCCGCCCTTCCCGCCCTCGCCGTCGTTGTTCTCGGCGTCCTTGCCGTTCTTGCCGTCCTTCTCGCCGGTGCCGGATTCCTTCGCGGGCGGGGAGGGGTCGTGGTCGGGGGCCGTGCGCAAACCGCCCGTGAGGATGGTGCCGCCGCCCTCGCTGATCGAGGTCCCCGCGAGCGCCTCGTACGTCCCGAGGCCGCCGAGCGCGATGGCGAAGGCCGCACCCGAGGCGACCGCCGTGCGCTTCCAGCCCCGTACCCGGGTGCCGTGCACGGTGGCCTCGCCGAACTCCCCCGGGGGCAGGGCGCCGCCCTCCTCGCCCGGCACCGGCACCGGCTCCGCCACCGGCAGCTGACGGGCCCTCGGGCAGGCGGTCTCGCGCAGCTGGTCGCCGGTGCGCTTGAAGAAGTGCTGGATGACGGGTCCGCCGGCGGTGGCGACCACGCTCACCACACCCGCGCCGAGGATGGTTCCGTAGACGCCCATCTGCGAGGCGAGCAGGGCCGCCGCGACGGTGGCGAGGGAGGAGCCGGCGATCTGGGCCACGCTCAGATCGAGCTTCTTCTTCCCGTCCGTCTCCTTGGCATCCTCGGTCGATTCGATGCCCTGCGTCGTCTTCTGTCCCATCCCCAACCTCTGTGCGCCCTGCCTCGTCCGCTTCACCGCTCTCAGTAATGACCGACGAATCAACCGAAGCGAAGAGTTCCATTTCTGCCGATTCTGTGAAGCAAGACACCCGAAAAGGGGCACGCGTGCAGGTCCGGCCGGATATCGACCGGACAGAGGGCAGCCCAACTCCCGCCGTCCGGGACAAGTTCGGCGGCGCGGCGGTCCACCCAGGTGGTCCGAATGGAGTACTGTGGCGAGCCCTGGGGCCGTCCTTCCTTACGGATGTCCGGACTCGGGAGAGGGGGCCGACTGATGGAAAAACGGCACTCGAGACCGGCGATGCCGCGGTATTGCACGGATTCCTGCTGCGCACAGTAATCGCTCGGTCACTGTGCGTGCTCAACAGGTAACCGTGCCATAACGGCGATCATGGGCGCATGCCCGACACGCCGGTTGAACTCGGCAAGGTTGTGGCAGGCTGCACCCGGGCAGGCCACACTCGACTAGCGGAAGCAGCGACGCACGTGACGTCGGCAGGCACCACCCGGGAGGTCCCCATGCCCGAACTGCGTGTCGTGGCCGTCTCAAATGACGGCACACGACTGGTGCTCAAGGCTGCGGACAGCACGGAGTACACGCTTGCGATCGACGAGCGTCTACGGGCTGCCGTGCGCAACGACCGTGCGCGCCTGAACCAGATCGAGATCGAGGTGGAGAGCCACCTCCGCCCCCGCGACATCCAGGCCCGCATACGGGCCGGTGCCTCCGCGGAGGAGGTCGCCCAGCTCGCCGGCATCCCCGTCGACCGCGTACGCCGCTTCGAGGGCCCCGTGCTCGCCGAGCGCGCGTTCATGGCGGAGCGGGCCCGGAAGACCCCCGTGCGCCGCCCCGGCGAGAACACCGGACCCCAGCTCGGCGAGGCCGTGCAGGAGCGCCTGTCGCTGCGCGGCGCCGAGAAGGAGACCGTGCAGTGGGACTCCTGGCGCCGCGACGACGGCACCTGGGAGGTCCTGCTGGTCTACCGGGTCGCGAGCGAGTCGCACTCGGCGAGCTGGACGTACGACCCGCCGCGCCGGCTGGTCGTGGCCGTGGACGACGAGGCCCGCTCCCTGATCGGCGAGTCCGACGACCTGCCGGCGACGCCGGAGCCGAGCTTCCCGTTCGTACCGAGGATCGCGCGGCTGCCGCGCGACCGGCCGCTTGACCGTGCGCTCGACCGGCAGTTGGAGCGCCCGGTCGCGCCGGCTCCGCCGGAGCCGGAGGAGGAGCGGGACACGCTGACGAGCCTGCTGGAGGCGGTACCGAGCTTCCGCGGCGACCTGGTGGTCCCGGAGCGACCCGCCGAGCCGCAGGACGAGGAGCCCGAGGCGGAGGAGGCCCCGGCGGCATCGGCCGGCGCCGGTACCGCGTACGCGGACGTCCTGATGCCCCGTACGGTTGCCGGCCACCGCGACCGCCTGACCGGCACCACGGACCGCCAGGCGGAGGCCGACGGGGTCCGCCCGGGCCGCCGCGCGGCGGTACCGAGCTGGGACGAGATCGTCTTCGGGACCCGGCGCAAGAAGCAGGAGTAACAGGAGTAAGGGGTGCGCGCAGCCGGGGCCGCACCGGCTCCGGCTGCGTTTTCGCGCCGTGCCGCGCCCGCCTTTCCTTCGGCTGCCTTTGCGCGGCCGGCGTGCCCCGGCCGGCGGCCGGGGCCGCGTCCGGCGCTACTCGGGCTGCGGGCCCGTGGCCACCGGGCGCGCCGGGTCCGAGGACCACTCCGACCAGCTGCCCGCGTACAGGGCCGCCGGAACGCCCGCCACCGCCAGGGCCAGCACCTCGTGCGCTCCGGAGACGCCTGAGCCGCAGTAGACCCCCACCGGAGTGCCGGCCGAGGCGCCCAGTTCCGCGAAGCGGGCCCGCAGCGCGGGTGCCGGGAGGAAGAGGCCGTCCGGGCCGACGTTCTCCACGGTCGGCGCCGACACCGCGCCGGGGATGTGGCCGCCGACCCGGTCGATCGGCTCCACGTCCCCGCGGTAGCGCTCCCCCGCGCGCGCGTCCAGCAGGGTGCCCGCCCGCGCCAGAGCCGCGGCGGAATCCGCGTCCAGCAGCCCGAGCGCTCCCGGAGTTGGCTTGAAATCGCCCTCCTCCGGAGACACCGGATCGGCCGTCACCGTGCCCCCCTCCGCCGTCCAGGCGGCCAGGCCCCCGTCCAGTACCCGTACGTCCCCGTGACCCGTCCAGCGCAGCAGCCACCACGCTCGGGCGGCCGCCCAGCCCTGACCGCCGTCGTACACGACCACCGGCGCGCCCGCACGGACCCCGGCCCTGCGCACGACCGCCCCGAAGGCCTCCGGATCGGGCAGCGGGTGGCGGCCGCCGGACCCCGCGGGACCTGCCAGTTCGCGGTCGAGGTCGACGTAGACGGCGCCGGGCAGGTGCCCGGCCTCGTACTCGGACCGCAGATCGGGGCCGCCGAGCTGCCAGCGGACGTCCAACAGCACCGGCGGCCGGCCGCCGGCGAGCGCGCCCATCAGTTCGGCCGCCGAGATGATCTCGGAGTGCGCGGGAGTCGCGGGGTTCGCGGGAGTAGCAGTCATGCGGCCCATCTTCCTCCCCACCGAACTCCCCGTGTAACAAGCCCGACATCGACGGGCGCACTGATTCGGTCATCTCTGCCCGGCTCAAGCGAAACGCGGCCGGGTCGGGGCGCGCCCGGGGCCCGGGAGTGGAAGCATCAGCCCCGGGACGCGACTCGACGGAGGAGACGGCTGACATGACCGAGGCAGTGGAAGCGACCCGGCGCACGCCCGGCACGCCGTGCTGGGTGAGCCTGATGGTGCACAGCCTCGGGACCACCGAGGAGTTCTACACCGACCTGTTCGGGTGGGAGTACGAGCCGGGCCCCGAGCAGCTCGGCAAGTACGTCCGGGCCATGCTCGACGGGCAAGAGGTGGCCGGCATCGGCGAGATGCCGCCGGACCGCCATCTCCCGGTGGCCTGGACGACGTACCTCGCCACGGACGACGCCGACGCGACGGCCGAGTCGATCCGCTCCTGCGGCGGCACGGTGGCGGTGGGTCCGCTGGACGCCGGCATCGCGGGGCGGGTGGCGATCTGCTCCGACCCGCTGGGCGCGATCTTCGGGCTCTGGCAGGCCGACACCCATCTGGGCACCCGGCTCCAGGGGGCGCCCGGCACCCCGGTCTGGAACGAGCTGGTCACCCAGGACACCTCCACGGTCGGCAAGTTCTACCAGCACGTCTTCGGCCACGAGGCCCGGACGCACGCCACGGCGTCCGCCGACTTCGACTACCTGACGCTGCTCCTGCAGGGCCGGCCGGTCGCCGCCGTGCACGGCGTCGGCCGGTCGCTGCCGCATGACCGGGGGCCGCACTGGATGACGTACTTCGAGGTCGAGGACACCGACGCGGCCACCGCCAAGGTCGTCCGGCTGGGCGGACGCGTCGTCGAGCCGCCCCGCGAAGGCCTCGGCGGCCGGCTGGCCACGGTCGCGGACCCCGAGGGCGCCGTCTTCACCCTCGTCCACAGCCGACCCTGACCCGGCAGGCTGAATTCGATCACCCATGGGCCATGAACGATCAACCAGCCCGCACCCCTCCTGCCCCCCGGCGCGCCGGCTGCTGTCCCGGACGCCCTCGACGGCGTCGCCGCGGGGGGACGCCGCGAGCGGCCGGGACCGGACCCGGCGGCACGGTCAACTCCCGTAGAGGTTGGAGGAGACGGTCAGGAAGACCAGGAGGTTCGGCACCGCCCCGACCTCGGCCTGCGCCCAGGCCCGGGGCCGGCCGTGCTGACGGACGTTCACGAAGCCCCCGCGGACGTCGATCGTGTCGATGTCCGGCCAGGACAGGGCCCCCTGGCGCCTGGAGCAGATCGCAGTCTTCCGGCCCCGCGAGCAGGTCGTTCGGTGGAGATGCCGGTGGCGTCCAGACCGAATGGGACGAAGCTCAGCCTCTTGCCCTCCCGCACTCCCGCCCACACCTGTTGGGGAGAGGGCGTCGGCGTGGGCGGCAGCCGAGGTCATCCGCTTGCGGTGGCGGCGGCGGCAGAGGACCTCGTAGCCGATCTCCTCCGCCGGGCGGTTCACGTCGCCGACCACCACCTGGGCGCCTTCGACCACCATCTCCCCGCCCACCGTACGGGCGTTGTGGGTGGGGCGGGCGCCGCACCAGCACAGGGCTTCCACCTGGAGCTGCTCCAGGCGGTCCGCCAGCTCGATCAGGCGCTGCGAGCCCGGGAAGAGCTTCGTGCGGAAGTCCGTGGTGATCCCGAAGGCGAAGACGTCCAGGCCGAGGTCGTCCACGATGCGGGCCAACTGGTCGATCTGCTCGGGGGCCAGGAACTGGGCCTCGTCCAGGATCACGCAGTCGGCCTTGCCGCCCTTGGAGAGCTGGGCGACCAGGTACGCGTACAGGTCCATGCCCTCCGGAGCCTCGACCGCCTCCGTCACCAGGCCGAGGCGGGACGAGAGGTTGCCCTCGCCCGCCCGGTCGTCGCGGGTGAAGATCACGCCCTGGAGCCCGCGGGCCGAACGGTTGTGTCCGATCGGGAGCGCCAGTGTTCTTTTGCGTGACCATCCACCAACTCGGCCAGCAAGTGACGTCATGGCCCTGCCGTCGCGACAGGTCCTAGCGGTCACCCTTGCGTTCCTGCTTCGCTGCCCGGATCTCCTCCGTCGCCTCGCGGAACGCGGGGGCCGCGCGCCTGAAGTAGTCGAACAGTAGGTCCTGTTCCTCGGGCGTGTACCCGGCGAGCACCTCGCCGATCCGCTTCCGGGCCGGTCCCACGGCGGCCTCGACCCCCGCCAGTGCGTCGGGTACGGCCTCGACCACGACCTTGCGCCGGTCGGCCGGATCAGCGGTGCGGCGCACGTACCCCGCGCGCTCCAGCCGGTCGATCAGCCGCGTCGTCGCCCCCGTCGTGAGCCCGGTCCGGGCTGCGAGCTCGCCGGAAGTGAGCCCGCCCGACAGGGTGATGCTGCTGAGCGCGTACCACTCGGACGCCTGGAGGCCGGCCGCCTCCGCGCCCGCCATGCCGTGCAGCCCCACGGCGTCGATGTAATCCCGAAAGACCGCCCGCCGGTCGTCCTGTTCCGTCATCGCGACACCTTCCCCTTGCCATTTATCTGCACACGTGCAGATAATGCATCTATGCAGTTGCTGCGTCAGTGTAATCAATGCGGCGGCGGCCGTCATCTGCCCGCACCCACCCATCGGAGGCATCCCGTGAACAAGAAGACCGTCAAGCGCGCCGCTCTCGCCACCACCGCCGTCCTCGCCCTGGGCGCCGGCGCCGCGTACCTCTACCTCGACGCCACCTCCGATGTACGGCGCACCGGCACGGAAAACTGCGCCGACGTCATACCGGCGGGCGCGAGCCGCGCCGACGGCGAGGCCATCTGCGCCACCCTCGACGCCCTCACCGCCGCCTGGGCCCGCGGCGACGCGGACGCGTACGGCCGCCAGTTCACCGAGGACGGCACCTACACCACGTACATCGGCAGCCACTACGAGGGCCGCGCCGACATCACCGAAGGCCACAGCGCACTCTTCAAGGACTTCGTCAAGGACACCAAGCTCGCCGCCACCTACCTCGACCTGCGCTTCCTCGGCACGGAGGCCGCCATCCTGACCGGCCGCGGCGACGACTACACCGGCAGCAGGCCCTCCCCCACCGAGCTGTCCAAGATCCAGACGTACACCCTGGTCCGCGACACCGACGGCGCCTGGCGCATCGCCGCCTTCCACAACACGCAGCGCCAGAACGTGATGGAGCGCTTCTCCTTCCTCTACTCGCCCGCCACGGCCCCGAAGGCGGAGAAGTGACCGCCCTGATCACCGGAGCCACCGAGGGCATCGGCCGCGCCTTCGCCCGCGCGCTCGCCTCCGAGGGCCGACCCGTCACCGCCGTCGCCCGCACCGAGCAGCGCCTGCAGGCTCTCATGACCGAACTCGGCCCGGGCGGACACGACTACCTCGTGGCCGACCTCACCACCCCCGAAGGAGTTCGCACCGTCGCGGACGCATTGAAAGCCACCCCCTACGACCTCCTGATCAACAACGCGGGCCTCGCCCGCTCCGGTCCCTTCACCGACACCCCGCTCGACCAGGCCCTGCCCCTGCTCCGCCTGAACTGCGAGGCGGTCGTCACCCTCGCCCACGCCTTCCTCGCCACCGCCCACCCCGGAGCTGCCCTGGTCAACGTCGCCTCCACCCTCGCCTTCGCCCCAAAGCCCGGCCAAGCCGTCTACAGCGCGACCAAAGCCTTCGTCACATCCCTTTCCGAGGCGCTCTGGTACGAACAGAAGCCGCGCGGGGTCCATGTGATGGCCCTCTGCCCCGGCCCGACGGCCACCCGCCCCGGCCTCCACGCCGACACCCCGTCCGTCTTGGTCCAGACCCCCGAGGCCGTCGTCGCCAGCGCCCTCGCCGCCCTCAGCCGACGCCGTCGGCCCACCGTCGTCCCCGGCCGGGCGAACACCCTCCTCGCCGCGGCCGCCCGCGTCCTCCCCCGCACGACGGCCCTCTCCCTCCTCGCCGATCACCAGGCCTCGTATGACAAATGATCGGCCCGGCTGTCAGCCGGCCTCAAGTGACGGATCGTGAAGGGGGCCTCCAAGAGGTCGTCCAACACTTCCGCCACGTGGCGGAAGTGGGGGGTGGTGAAGTGAAGCTCGAGTGCCTGCCTGTCGGCCCACTCCTCGACGATCACCATCCGTCCCCGTTCGGGACACGGCAGCGGTCTGAAGAGGAGGCGGACCATGGAGAGGACTGGCATGACCCTGACTGTCATCGCCGCATTCGAAACCAAGCCGGGGCGCGAGGCTCACTGCGGCTGCCGGCCCGCAGAACCCGGGCTCTCCGTCCGAAGCCGTGCTCCGTCTCCTCGCCGACCGAGCAGGCGCCATGACGTGAGCGGCTGCCGGCCCGCGGCTGGCCATCATGGCCTCGGTCGGCACCGACTCGGTGTCGTCACGACAGCGCAGCTGAGGCAGCCGCTGTGACGCTCGCAACCGGGACCCGTCAGGCGTGGTTGACCGGGAGGACGTCCGGGGAGAGGGCCCCGGCGTGGGCGGCAGCCGAGGTCATCCGCTTGCGGTGGTGGCGACGGCAGAGGACCTCGTAGCCGATCTCCTCCGCCGGGCGGTTCACGTCGCCGACCACCACCTGGGCGCCTTCGACCACCATCTCCCCGCCCACCGTACGGGCGTTGTGGGTGGCACGGGCACCGCACCAGCACAGGGCCTCGACCTGGAGCTGCTCCAGGCGGTCCGCCAGCTCGATCAGGCGCTGCGAGCCCGGGAAGAGCTTCGTGCGGAAGTCCGTGGTGATCCCGAAGGCGAAGACGTCCAGGCCGAGGTCGTCCACGATGCGCGCGAGCTGGTCGATCTGCTCCGGGGCGAGGAACTGGGCCTCGTCCACGATCACGTAGTCCGCCTTGCCGCCCTTGGAGAGCTGGGCGACCAGGTACGCGTACAGGTCCATGCCCTCCGGAGCCTCGACCGCCTCCGTCACCAGGCCGAGGCGGGACGAGAGCTTGCCCTCGCCCGCCCGGTCGTCGCGGGTGAAGATCACGCCCTGGAGTCCCCGCGCGTCGCGGTTGTGCGCAATCTGGAGCGCCAGTGTGCTTTTTCTGGGGTATCCGCCATCTCAGCTGAGCCAGCCGCCCCGGATTCTCTAGACAGGCGGCGCTTCCCTTCGGTGCTCCAGGGTGGTGATGCCGAAGGCGAACACGTCCAGCCCGAGATCGTCAACGGTACGGGCGAGGTGGCCGATCTGGCCGGGGGCGAGGAACTGTGCCTCATCCGCGATCACGTAGTCCGCCTTGCCGCCCCTCGACAGCTGGTCCACGAGGTACGCGTACAGGTCCATGCCCTCGGTGGCCTCGACCGCCTCCGTGACCAGGTCGAGGCGGGAGGACAACTTACCCTCGCCCGCACGGTCGTCGCGCGTGAAGATCACGCCCTGGAGTCCGCCGGCTGGGACCGCCTGCGCGTGCTGCGAGTCCCGAGTCTCCTGGAATTTCCCGGAGGGAAGATGGTCGACATCTTCGCCGAGGGCGCGAGTTCCCAGAAGAAATCGAGCAATCGATTTAAG
The DNA here is from genome assembly GCF_042736805.1 of Streptomyces sp. NPDC060031. Lineage (NCBI taxonomy): Bacteria > Bacillati > Actinomycetota > Actinomycetes > Kitasatosporales > Streptomycetaceae > Streptomyces > Streptomyces sp. NPDC060031. The sequence goes on along the minus strand of NZ_JBHWVM010000021.1, from coordinate 18,295 downwards.
GTTAGGGCATCGCATTTCATAGAAGGAGCTTCGCCTGCTCTGAGCAGATAAAGCCGATTTCACTCTCCTCTTCTCTACTGAGAAGCGTAATGTCGAGAATCAGCCCGAGCTCAGCCTTAGCCGCCTTGCCTGCCTCGCTTCTGAACTTCCTGGCCCGAATCTCCTCTCCACCCCGATACACGGCCAGAAGGTCGACGTCTCGCCCCCCACCCAATGGCGCCATCCACGATGAGCCGAATATGAAAAGGTCGCAATGCGACCCTTCAAACTCGTCATCTACGATCTTGCGGAGCAATGTAATCAAGGAATTCATTTCCGGCATAGTTCAGAGCTCCCATCATCTCATAAAATCGAAAGAGCCCCACTCCGATCGCCTTGGCATACTCCCTCGCCTGAGGCGTGTAGCTATTCCATGCACTCACAGTCAGGATGCACGTGATCGAAGCCTCCCCCTCAATGATTTCCTGCACGTCTGCCACGCCGACGGTGTAGATGTTTGTCACGTAGAGATTAACGGCAGGGTGCTTGAAGCGATCGACTTTAAAGAACTGAGTCTCGACTTCCTCATAACCTCGAATTGCCGAGTGTTGCGAGAGCACCCTCTTGACGGTCTGAAGCGACTCCGGGCGCGGCGTCTTGGCGTAGTAGCCACCGTCTGGCACGTTATATGATCCCTTCGCACAGCAGTTCATTCATACCTATCGGAAACTGCGGGACAGCAGTGGATGGCATGTCGAATACATGCCTGCGCTCAAATTCTTCGACGTGGATCCGAAATCGCTCCACAGTGACCACTTCGTCGGGCCTAAGTAGGGTCGAATTCGCATCAACTATCCGAAGGATCATCCGATTGTTTGGGATAATCACCTCACGCACTCGGACCTTCCAGATCTCGGCAGCATCCGAGAATGGATCTCCCGCCGTCTCTGAATTCGGCCCGAACCCATCGAAGGTTGCGCGATTGGATTGGAGATATCGCTCGATTGCCCCCCGAGCCTCGACTCTGTCACTCAGTGGGCGCGCGTCGAATGCGTCCGAAATACGGGATGAATGCAGACGCTTCCAGCCATGAAGAAGCTCGGGCGGGTAAGCACTGTCTTCCGAGTCGATGATCTTATGGCACACGAGACAAAGAAGCACGAGATTATCCTCCTGCGCCAGCACCTCACCTTCGATATAATCGCTGGCCCGTGGCCCTTGAGGCGAGGCTGCGATGATATGCGCCATTTCGCCCACGTTAACGCGAACTTTATTTATCGCTTTAACCAACACCGAGCTAAGGCAGTTGGGGTTCTGGCATCGCCCAGCGGCATCTGCGTATAGATTTCTGACGGTGTTGGCCGCGATCGCCCTGGCCGCATTCTTGCATCTCTTCACGCTGCTCCTACCGTCCGAGCCCTGCGGTCATAGGTGTGCGCATCACAGGATACGCAGCCCGCTGCCACTATTCACCGACTATCGCTTTAGCTCTACCTATTTCAATACTCTGACCTGCCACAGTCTGGGCTGCCACTGCTTGGGCCACCCTCGTCGCAAGCGACGAAGGTGCAGCGATGGTGACGCACGCCGTGGTTGCTGACTGGCCATAGTGTGAGGGCGACGATGGTAGTCACCAAGAGGGAGTACGGGTAGCCCACTTCGATGGCAGGCAGCGGCGCAGCCCTGTCGGGCCGGTCATCTGGGCTCTGGAGCCCAGCGGCAGCGAAGGAAGCGCATCTGATGCGGCGATGGCACTACGGCTGCCGGCTGTCCTCGTCGAATAGGAGACGAGGACGGCTGTTCGTTCCGGTCACCCCTACGGAGCCGCGAGTTCAAACCGGCCATGGACAGGCCATGGCGTCGACCGGCCGGTCAGGCATGGTTGACCGGGAGGACGTCCAGGGAGAAGGCGCTGGCGTGGGCTGACGCCGAGGTCATCCGCTTGCGGTGGTGGCACAGGACCTCGTAGCCGATCTCCTCAGCCGGGCGGTTCACGTCGCCGACCACGACCTGGGCGCCCTCGACCACCATCTCCCCGCTCACGGTACGGGCGTTGTACGTGGGGCGGGCGCCGCACCAGCACAGGGCCTCGACCTGGAGCTACTCGATCCGGTCGGCCAGTTCGATCAGCCTCTGCGCGCCCGGGAAGAGCTTCGTGCGGGAGTCCGTCGTAATGCCGAAGGCGAAGACGTCCAGGCCGAGGTCGTCCACGATGCGCGCGAGCTGGTCGACCTACTCCGAGGCGAGGAACTGGGCCCCATCCACGATCACATAGTCCGCCTTGCCGCCCTTGGACATCTGAGCAACCAGGTACCCGTACAGGCCCATGCCCTCCCCCGCCTCCACCGCCTCCGTCACCAGGCCCAGGCGGGTGGACAGCTTGCCCTCGCCCCCCGGTCGTCCCGCGTGAGGATCACGCCATGAAGCCCGCGAGCAGAACGGTTGTGGGTGATTTGTAGAGCCAACTTCTTCTTTCTTGACCAACCACCAACTCACGCTAGGGTCATCCCCATGACACTGCGCGTCCTGGGTTCCCTGCGGCTCTCCGTCGACACCGACGACTCCACGGCGATACCCCGCCAGAAGGAGCACGTACAGCACTGGGTCGAGGCCCCCGGGCGAGACGCACGAGTCGTCGCCTGGGCCACGGACACGGACGTCTCCGGCGGGCTCCACCCCTTCAAGCGCCCGGACCTGGGCAAGTGGTTCGACGACGAGCACAAAGACCTGTGGGACGTGCTCTGCGTCATGAAGGTGGACCGGCTGAGCCGGCGGGTGGCCCACTTCAGCGAGATCGTCCAGTGGTGTCAAGACAACGGCAAGATCATCGTGTCGACCCAGGAGGGGATCGACATGTCCACTCCCATGGGCAAGATGTTCGCCCAGATCCTGGCCGTCTTCGCCGAGGGCGAGCTGGACACGATCCGGTCGCGGGCGCTCGACGCCGTACAGACCCGCCTCGCCGCGGGCATGTGGGTGGCCGGCCTCCCGCCCTTCGGTTACGAGATCGTCCAGGTGGGCAAGGGCAAGGGGAAGCGACTCGAAGGACTCCCCCACTACACGGAGCTCGCGCAGGAGATCGCGAAGAAGATCCTGGACGGCGAGAGTCTGCGCTCCATATCGAGAGACCTCGCCACTCGAGGTGAGCCCACCTGGCTCTCGCTGATCCAGCCCAACAGCAAGCGGGCGCAAGAGAGCCAGTGGTCCAACTCCTCGATCCGGGGCATGATGCTCAACCCCAAGATCGCCGGGCTCTACACGTACAAGGGCGAGATCGTCGAGGACGACGCGGGCAATCCGCGCATGATCACGGACACCCCCCTTCTCGACCTCGCCACCTGGAACAAAGTCGTCCTGAAGCTGGCGGACAACCGCGCCTTCGGGCCCAAGGTGACCAAGAGCCAGGCCATGCTGGTCGGAGTGGCCTCGTGCGGCTCCTGTGGCGGCCCGCTGACGAAGGCCGTCTTCACCAACCGAAAGCCCGCCAAGGGGGACCGCCCGGCGAAGGAGTGGCACTACTCCCGGTACAAGTGCAGCCGGCACAAGGTCCAGGGGACCTGCGAGAGCGCCGCGGCCGTGGACTCGGCGGAGCTCGAGGGCGAACTCACCAAGGTGTTCCTGGAGCACATGGGCCATCTCCCCGAGGCACGGGAGGTGGCAGCCGATCTGTACGACCCGTCCAGCGACATCACGGCCACGCAGGCGCGCCTGGACCGGCTGAAGGCCGACTTCGGGGCGGGAAAGTACGACGCCCCGGAGAAGGAAGAGGTCTACTGGTCGCTGCTCAACTCGCAGTCCGCGAAGCTGTCGCGGCTTCGCACCCAGCTCGCCGAGTACGAAGAACAGCGCGGGAAGTTCGCTCTGACAGGCCGCACCTTCGCGGACATCTGGACCTCGCGGGACGACGAGGGCAAGCAGCTCTTCCTCCGAGAACATCGGGTGGCCGTCAAGGTCTACCGCGATCCGATCCCCGGCAAGCCGTTCGGGTTCATGGTTCAGCTGGGCGACGTCCGGCGGATGGCCAAGGCCGTGCACGTCGAGCTGACCGACGATGTCGCCCACGGGGTCGTCACCCACAATCTGCCGACGCAGCAGCACGTGGCGAGCCAGCAACTGGATGAGCGGCAGCTCCAGATCGGGCTGGACGTCATCGATGCCATCGAAGCATCGCTGCGACTCGCCGGGGAGTCGCCGGCGTAGAGAAGCGTGGCGCACGAACGAACAGCAGCCCCCGCGAGTGCGGGGGCTGCTGTTCGTTTTCGAGTTGCGGCGACAGACCACGGCTAGGCTCCGGCTGGGTGGCTGTCCTCCCGCTCCAGCCGCAGACGGTTGATCTCACGGTTGAGGTACCGGCGCGCCCTGCTCAGATCACGCATTGCGTCCCCGGTCCCTTGGCCTTTCGAAGCGACGTACTTCACGACGGTGTTGCGACGGCAGTCGGTCTCCTCGATCACTTCAAACCCGCTCGGCCGCCACGGCGATCCACCGGTGGGATGCGTAGCCCTTGGGGCATCGGGTTCGTCGTGCGTAGTCCACGAGGAAGAGTCGCGTCCTACATCACCCTCCAGCCGCGCAAGCACTCGCTCTCGGGGCGCCCGTCCCTTCTGGCCCCGGGCGTGGAAGGTGAGACGTGAGGCGAGCAGGTCGGTGCAGGGCTTCGCAGCGGTGGATCCGTTGCCAGTACAGCGGGAGGGGGACGTCAAACTTTCTCCTTCGGCAGGGGCATGGAGACGCCGGGCAAACGGCTGGCGGACAGCGAGACGCCAGGCGGAATAGGTGAGGACCTTCGGCAGGCAGAGCCAGCGGCCAACTGGCTCCGCGGGCGCCGTAGGAGCGGGGAACCGAGTGGGAGACCCCCCGGGGAGGGCGCCGAGGCGGAGGAAGCCGCGCGGCACCGCCCGAGGGTGCTGCTACAAGGCCGCAGCGGGAGTCGGGGCGAATGGAGACCCCGCCCGAGGGCGGCGGCGATGGCAACGAGGTCGTCGACGTCGCAGCGGCGCCGGCGCATTCGATGCGGGGCAGCGTCGTGTTCGACATGGGGCGGCCGAGCCCGGTGACACGGCCAGTGAGCTCGCGCTGGGCGAAGCCGCGAGCGGTACGCGTGCGCTCGATGGTGCCGACAGTCCGCACTCGTGCAGGAGCGGATTCCGTGGGGTGTTTGGGCATGCATCTGTTGTAACTCTGAATCCCCGGTTTGGGTGACCGGGGATCGTGGGGTATAAAGCCCCGCTGCCGTCTTTCGCGCAGGACCGAATAGGGGTCCATAACCTTGCAGAGGAAGTTGACAGTCGACAACTTCCAGGCAATTTCGGACATCCGGCACCATGTACCCAGACGGGTCGGCTGGATGGGCTGCCATGTGCCTGACGTGGGAAGCGGCGGCAACATAGACGGCGCTAACGGCAGAGGTCAAGGCCTTCGCGGTGCGATCTTTCCCGCTCCGCATTCGGCGCCGACTTTTTGGTCAACCTGGGATCCGGCCCTACCGTTATGGCATTCCCCGTGCACCATTTCGACTGGTGCTGCTTCGTAACCGGAATCGCTGGACTTGCCCGAATCAGGTGTGGCTATGTTGGTCACGGCCCGGTTCGGGAATTGATGGCCCGATGCAAATGCGCTGCGGACCTCCAAGCCCCCACCGAACTGCCGCTCCCTGCTGGACGATCGAGAGGAACATCTGTGCCCCACCGCACGGCCCAAGTGGCCGTCCGCGCCCCCCTGCCGGTCCGCAGGACCCCGTCCGCCTACAGCACGAAGGCGGGGCGATAAGCATGGCGCGCATCCGCACCATCAAGCCGGAGGCGTTCATCTCGGAGTCGCTCGCTGCGGTCACCATCGCCGCCGAGCGGACCTTCTTCGGCCTGCTCACCCAGGCCGACGACCACGGGCGCTTCCGCGACCAGGCCGCCGTCATCGCCGGCGCCTTGTGGTCCCTGCGACCCGAGCACGGCGCGCTGGAGGTCGAGGACGACCTCAACCAGCTCGACATGGCAGGGCTCGTCTGCCGGTACGAGGGCCCCGATGGCAAGCGGTACCTGCACATCGTCACCTTCTCCAAGCACCAGAAGGTGAACCGGCCCAGCGGTGTCCGCCACCCGGCGTGCCCGCACCACGACGGCGGCCAGGCCCCGGCGGTTTCACTGCCGGCACACGGAGGGCTCCGTGAGGACGCCGTGCGTGCTCACGGACCCCTCGCCGAGCCCTCGCCGCAACGGCGCGAGCCCTCACCGAGTCACGTATCCGCAGGTCAGACCGGGTTCAGTGACCTCTCCCGGAGCATTCTGGGAGGACTCCTGGAGGCTGCCGTGAGTCCTCATGGTCCGGATCTAGGACCTAGGAACGTGGATCTAGGATCAACTCCGTTGGGGGGCGCGAGCGCCCCACCACCCGACCCTGTCTCCCCCGCCCAACTCGTCGCCGAGTACGCCGCCGCGTGCACCAACCGGCCGCCCACCGCCGTACTGGGCCAACTCGGCAAGGCCGTCGGCAAGCTCCTCGCCGAGCCCAACGACCCCGCCCACATCCGCGCCGGGCTGGTCCGGCTTCGGGAGAAGGCCCTGCACCCGAGTGTGCTGCCCAGCCTGGTCAACGAGGCAATGAACCCGCCACAGCGGCGTCCCAATGGCCACCAGGCCCACCGGCCTTACGCCAACCCCGCCGACGCCGAAGCCGCCTACGGAGGTGCCCTGTGACGACAGCGACCCGTGAACCCCAGCGCGCCGGGCTCCTGGCGGCCCGCCTGAACGCGATCCTCACCGCCAAGGGCATCGATCCAGACGCGGCCCCCGCCCAGCCCGTAGCGGAGCCGGTAACGGCGCTGGAGCTGGCCGACCGGCGGATCCCTCCCCGCTACCGGGAGGCCACCGCCACAGACCCCGGTGTGCGCGCCTGGGCCGAGAGGGTCGCAGGCATGGGCAGCGTGGGCCCCGGCGGCACGCGGGGCATCTCGTACGGGCCCTCGCTGCTGATCGCCGGCCCCACCGGCAGTGGCAAGACCCACGAGGCCTACGGAGCCGTCCGCTCGCTCCTCGGCGCGGGGGTCCGGCTCCGCTGGCAGGCGGTGACTTCCGCCGACCTGCACGCCCAGTCCCGCCCGCGCCCCAACCACGACCCCGAGCGGGAGATCCAGGAACTCGGCCGGTGCCCGCTGCTGATCCTGGACGACCTCGGCGCGGCCAAGCAGTCCGAGTGGACAGAGGAGCTGACGTACCGGCTGATCAACCGCCGCTACGCCGAGATGCTCCCGACGCTGATCACCACCAACCTCCCCACCGAGGAGCTGCGCAGCGCGGTCGGGGACCGTGTCGCCTCCCGCCTCGCGGAGATGACCACCCGTGTCATCCTGACCGGCCCTGACCGCCGCCGCACACCCCCGCTGGCCGCCTGACGACTACGGTCCCCCATCCGCCACGGTCCCGGTGACCCTTGGGGACCGTCCCATCGCCACGTTTCGGTCCCACCGGAGCGGGACCGTCCCCAAATCCACACCTCGGTCCCGCCAAGGGGACGGTCCCCCAGACGATCGGGGACGGTCCCGGATTGCCGCCCGGCGACGGGGACCGTCCCCGCAACCACCACGGTCCCCGGCGAAGGACATGGGACCGGTCCCCACATCGGGGTGGGGACCGGTCCCTACATCGGACCGTCCCGGAACGCTTTCCGCAGGTCAGATGGCCTATAGGCGACTCGGTCCCCAATTACCCGCGCGATATCCCCGCCGGGTGGGGACCGTCGGGACGGTCCCCACCCTCTGGGGACCGTCCCCATGTCCGATCGGGGACCGTGAGGTCATCGGATTCCGGGACCGGAGGGGACCGGTCCCCCGCGTCCACGGGGACGGTCCCCCATCCGGTCCCCGAGCCTTCTCCCGCCGGTCCCCGGGCTCGGGACGGTCCCCCATTTCCTTCTGGTCTCAGTTCGGGACGGTCCCCGATTCCCCTGGTCCCGGTGGTCCGCGGCGGCCCGGTCCCCGAAGGGCTGCGGGGACCGGGCCCCGCACTCCTCGCCCGGGGGACCAGCCAGCAGCCCACGCCCCGGTACGGGCCTGCCCCGAGACCGCGAGGCAACCACCCCACTCACCTCACCCCACAGGAGAACGACCCATGACACCCGCCCCGGAGCACAACGACGACACACCCTCACCGCCTTCGAAGTCATCTACGCTGATGGACCATTGGCGGCGCGCGTTCGGAATGACGGCTCCTGGCGGAGCCAGTAGTACCCCGAGTCCGACTCAAGGCCGGTCTTCGGGGATCTCCGCCCCGGGGGTGGCGGAGACGGCACAGCGCCAGGGGGCGCCGGACTGTGAGGTCGGGTCCGAGGGCGGCCCCGACCAGGACACGCTCCACGCCGTCCAGCACGAGATCCTCCACACCGTACGCAGCGCCGAGCCCGCCGTCGGCGAGCCGACGGTCAAGAGCGTCCAGCCCACGATCCGCCGCTTCACCGGCAACAAGCGCGGTGACCGCGTCGGCCCGCTGCGCTTCACGGACGACGAACACCCCCGCCTTCAGGAGGCCGCAGCTGAGCACGGCTACAAGGGCATATCCGGCTTCGCCGCCGACATCGTCCTGGCCTTCATCAATGGGCGGTTCACCGCCAACCTGCCCCTGTCCGAGGACCGGCGCCGCACGCACGTCTTCCGCGCCCAGGTCCTGCGCCAGTGCAACCGCATCGGCGTCAACATCAACCAAATCGCCCGCGCCCTGAACAGCGACCTCACCCCGCCCGACATACGCCAGCGCCTCGACGAGCTCCACGAACTGCTCGTCCTGATCGCCGAGACCCTGCGCGAGCCCGCCCACCCGAGGGAGGTCCGACAGCCGTGATAGCTACCATCAAGCCTTCCGGCGCCAACACCCGCGGACTGCTCGCCTACCTCTACGGCCCCGGCCGCCAGGATGAACACACCGACCCGCACATCGTGGCCGGCTTCGCCATGCTCGCCATGCCCGACCCCGGCCGCGACGAGAACGCCACCCTCACCCAGCTCGCCCGCAACCTCGACGAACCTGTGCATCTCCGCAACAGCGAGTTCGGCAAGAAGATCACCGACCACGTCTGGCACTGCCCCGTCCGCGCCGCCTCCGAGGACCGCCACCTCTCCGACGCCGAGTGGGGCGAGATCGCCCAGCGCATCGTTGCCGCGGCCGGCATCGCCCCCGAAGGCGACGACCTGGCCTGCCGCTGGATCGCCGTACGACACGCCGACGACCACATCCACATCCTCGCCACCACCGTCCGCGAGGATGGCCGCCGCCCCAAACTCCACGACAGCGGCATCCGCGTCGGCGACGCATGCCGGCAGATCGAGAAGGACTACGGCCTGCGCCGCTTGAAGAAGGGCGACCGCACCGGGACCCGCGCTCCCACCCAGGCGGAGATGCACAAGGCCGAACGGCTCGGCTGGGAGCAGACGAGCCGCGAGTGGCTCCAGGACCGTATCCGCGCCGCTATCCCCCACGCCCGCACGGCCGAGGAACTCCTCGCCTACATGGAAGCTGACGTCATCGCGGTCAAGGTCCGGCGCGGTCCCTCCGGAGACCTCCTCGGCTACGCCGCAGGCCGCCCCGGCGACCTCAACAAGGACGGCGAACAGATCTTCCACCCAGGCGGGAAGATCGCCCCCGACCTCACCCTCCCCAAACTCCGGGCCCGCCTCGAAGCCGCCCAGCCCGAGGAACACCCCACCGCCCGCCGCAACCGGCCCGCCACCCCCTGGCACCAGGCCACCGAAGCCCTCGACACCTTCCGCACCGACCTCGCCGACGACACCCACGCCCAGGCACACATCACCGCCCTCGGCGAACTCCTCGAAGCCACCGCACAGAAAGCCCCTACCCGCCTCCGCGTCGAACTCCAGTCCGCATCAAAAGCGTTCGCACGCGCCCAGCGCTCCCAGATCCGGGCGGAAGACCGCGCCGCCCACGCCATCCGCAACGCGGCCCGCGACATCGTCCACACCTCCACCGGCCCCGACGGCAGCGCCCTCGCCGCCCTCATCGCAGCCCTCCTGTGGGCCGGAATCATCGCCAGCCGCTGGCACGAGGCCAAGGGCCACGCCCACCAAGCCGACGCCGCCCGCCAAACCCTCCACCACCTGCAGGCAGCCGCCGACCAAGCCCTCACCCCCACCCTCGTCGTACTCGAACAGCGTCAGCCGAGGGAGGACCACCGCCGAACCCTCGCCCACGACGTACGCGCCGCCGTCCCCGACCAGGCCGACCGGATCCTCACCGACCCCAGCTGGCCCGCCCTCGCCGCCCTCCTGGCGGACGCGGAGGCCCGAGGCCACCAACCCCACCAGCTCCTGAAGGAGGCCGCAGCCCAGCGCGAACTCGGCACAGCCCGCCAACCGGCCCGCGTCCTGATCACCCGCCTCCAGCACACCAGCCGCAACCCCGCCCCCAACCGCCGCGCCGATGCAGCCCGTCGACGCTCGCCCTTCACGGGCGCCCAGACTCCCACTCATACGGCCAGTAGCCGTCAGTCCGCGGTACCTACGCCTCCTGCGAGCCAGCAACACCAACACCGCCGATAGCCGCGGTCGCAGCCGCCGGGAGCGGCTTCACAGTGCGCCCCGGTGGTCCGCGGTGGCACAGCCGAGCAGAGGAGTAGCACCCGATCGGCTTTGACCGAACCCCAGTAGTCGACCGGCCAAACGCGCGCAAGTCTTGTCATTGGGCGAAAGGGAAAAGGCTCTTCCCCTGCTGTCCGATCCTCTGCGGTTACGGTGCCGCCCATGCGCGAGGTCGAATACAAGAGCCACAGCGTCCCCCTTGAGGACTACCAGCTCACGCGACGTGACCATCAATGGCAGAAGGAGCTGGAGGGGATCTGCGACGTTGCCAGTCGACGGGTCGATGAACACCTTGCCGAGGTGCGAGCGAATCCCGAAATGGTGGAGCGCCAGCGGGAGCACCTGGAGGAGGTCTGCCGGCTGATGCTGTCGTTCAAGACACCGGAGCACCTGATCATGCGGTGGCGGGTTCGGCTCTACTGCGGGCACATCGCCGAGACCTCGCGTCACTGCGAGAACGCCGAACCCAGCCGCAAGATTCGTTGCCCGGAGTGCGGGAAGAATCCCTCGACGATCGTGGCCTTCGAGCCCCTCGGACTAGCCGGCGGACCACCCACTCCATCGAAGGCAGAGCTGCCTGCGCCGACAAGACGCACTCGGGCTGATCTAGAACGCCGCGTGGCTGCGCTGGAGAAGGAGAATCAACTCCTGCGGACGGAACGAGGTATGGGCTGACACGCCTCCGGTCACCCGATCACGGCGTCGAGGTGCTGTTGCACCGGCTCGAAGAGTCCGTACGGGACGTACCGCGGGATCTGCGCGAGGGTTGCCAAGGCGACCTCGGCTATCTCGTCAGCGTCCGCAACGTGCGCCGTTCCTCCCACCACCGCGCACGCCGTGTATGACATCAGCCGCCCGGTGACGGGGTGGACGCGCTCACCGAGCAGCGTCACCGCAGTTACATCCAAGCCGGTCTCCTCCTTCGTCTCCCGTACAGCGGCAGCTTGCCCAGTCTCACCAGCCTCGACCTTGCCTGCCGGGAACTGCCAGGAGAGTCGTCCCTCCGCCACACGGCGTCGCACCAGCAGCACCCGCCCCTTGTGGACGACGACGGCAGCGGCGACGGGTTGCTGCTGGACTTCGTCCGCGGAGAGAACTGGTCGCTGCTCAGCCACCCTGGCTCCGCAGGTGGGACAAGACGTCGGTGAGCTCTAGGTTGTACTGGTCCTTGTCTCCTTCCCAGCGCGACATGACCGCTACCGCGGCCTCGGCCATGTCTGCGGGCAGACCGGCTGCGCGGAGAGTCTCAGCGATGTCCTCCATCTCCGGTGCCCAGCGCCAGGCTCGCGCGGCCACGCTGGGCAGGTATCCGGGGTCGGAGAGGATGTTGGACGCCATGACCTGCGCTTCGGCGGTGAGCTGGTCCCCGACGCCGTGGGCGTCGGCGAGTGCGTGGGCGACGCCGGCGAGGGTTCGGGCGGCCTTCTGGTAGCTGGCAAACGCCATCTTCAGGGCGGAGGCGGAGCCGACGGTGCCGCTCGCGCGGCGGACGTGCAACGCGGTGTCCTTGAACACGGGCTCCACCGTGTCCACGGCCTGGGCTTCGCCGGCGAGGTAGAGGCGAGCAGCCCGCTGGCCACCGGGCGGCGGGCCGAAGATCGCACCGTCGAGGACCATGGCGCCCGGCCTGATCTCCTCCGCGATTCGCTGCATGCGCTGGGGGTTGATCGCGTTGGCGTCCACGTACACCCCGGCGAAGGCGTGGCCGGCGACCGTGGTCGCCACGTCTTCGGCGGCCTGCGGAGGACAGATCGACAGGACGATCTCGCTGCGTTCCAGCGCCTCGCCGAGCGAGACACACGCGGTGGCCCCGGCGTCCTTCGCGCGCCGGTGGGTGGCGTCGCTGCGGCCTTTCGGCACCCACAGCACCTCGTGGCCTGCCTTGACGGCCTGGGCGGCGACGGCCGCGCCCATGGCGCCGGGGTGCAAGAGGGTCACGGTCGTCACTGGCTGCCTCCTGGCGGGAGCTGAGCGGGCATGCGTTCCTGATGAGCAATGATCACCTCACGAAGGCCGATCGCGGCAGGTGATCCAGCCCCGGGGTGCAGTGCGAGCTGACGGCTGAAGTGACCGATCCGGCGATCGACGCTCTCGGTGCGACGCCGGGCACTGACCCCGAGGACAGCGTGGATCTGCGTCGCGGCCCCGTCGATGTCTCCACGGCCCAGCCGCGCCATGGCCAGGTCCATGCGGGCCAGGGACATCTCGCCGAGTCTCTGCTGCTCCGGCGGCGCGGACTGGAACATCTCCACCGCTTCGTCGGCGCGGGCCTCGGCGTCGCTGAGGTGCTGCGTGCCGGCAAGCCAGAGGTGCGTGCTGCTGGAGTAGAACAGTTGCTTCTCGGCGGGGAAGGCCATCATTCCGCCGGGCAGTTCGTCCCCTTCGACGAGACGCTCGCGCAGGCGGTCGGCGGCGCTCAGGGAGGCCATGGCATCGCTGCCCCGGTTGAGCTGGCCATAGGCGCGTGCCTTGATGCTCTCCAGCCGGATCTGCGCCGTGCCGGATTCGGGGGTGAACGCGCTTCCGGAGTCGGCGAGGCGTACGGCGTCTACGGGGCGGCCGTCCCAGTACGCGATGAGTGCCTGGAGTCCGCGTACCCAGGAGCGCAGTCCGTTGTGGCCGGCGAGCTCGCCGAATAGGAAGGCGGTGCGTGCCTGTGTTTCGGCGGCGTCGTAGCGGCCCAGGTCGAAGCTGGCATTCGCGAGTACGCCGCACAGGACGCCAGCGCCTACGTAGAGGTCGCTGGTGTACCGCGGTGGCTGACGTCCTTCGAGGAGTTCGAAGGCACGGTCACGAAGGGCACGTACCTCGCGGAACAGGGGCCCGACAGGCCGGTTGGGGTACGTAATGACGAGGCGGCGGATGTCAGCTTCCAGCTGCTCCAGCGTGTGCGGTCCCACGTTGCTGCTCTCTGCCCTGGCCGCGAACTGCGCCGACTCATTCGCCGCCGCCATGACCACGTCTTCAAGGCCGTACTCGGATGGATCCACTGCGTTGCGGTCGTCAGCCGCCGGGTGGTGCGGCGAGGCCGTCGGCTTGGGCTCCGCAGGCCCGAGGAGTCGGGCGGCCGGGAGGCCCGGGAACATGAACTCGAGGACGCGGCGGCCGACGGTCTGCGGTATCCGGACCTCGCCGTGCGCGTACCGGAAGAACTGCCGCTTCTCGATCGTCGCGGTCGCGATCGATGGCGGCCCCTCCAGCTCGGCTAACTGTTTGGCCGCCTGCTCGTAGCGCCGCTTGAAGACCTGGTAATCCTGCCAGCCCCGCTGGTTGATCAGAGTCTGGAAGAGGGTCGGTCCTGATGGCTGCACAGCCGCTCCCTCGTGCCGGGGGTCCTTGTCCGACATCCACGCTAGACATCAACAGCCGCCGATCGAAGATCTGTTGTCCAGAAATTCCAGGTGGACAGCGAATAGACATCGGTTAGGCACGAAAGGACGGCGTTCGGCGCCGCTCAGGGCCTCGTTCAGGCGGGAGCCGCCGGGAACACTTCATCTTCGCCCCGGCAAGACAGCGGCCCTGCGAGGCCGAGTCTCCGCCGTGGTTACGCAAGTCAGGCAGCCCAGGAGGCCCGCTCATGGCAGCGCACCACCAGCTCGCGTTCACCGTCGCCCGCACGGCAGCCGCCGCCCAGCAGGCACGACACCACGTCGTCGCCGGCATCCGTTCTTGGGGCATACGGCTCGACGAGGAGGCACTGGACGGAATCGAGCTGGCGGCTGATGAGCTGATTACCAACGCCGTGCGCCACACCGCGTCGGGGCTGGTCACCGTCAGTGTCTGCCAGGAGGGGCCTGTGCTTGTGGTCGAGGTGCATGACGCTACGAAGGTGCTGCCGCGGCCGGAGCCCTTGAGCGGTAGTTCCGAGTCCGGGCGCGGCCTGTATCTCGTATCCGTGCTCGCCGACCGCCACGGTGCTGATCTGACGGCGACGGGCAAGCGCTGCTGGGCGGAGTTCGATCTGCCCAGCAGTGCGGGTGATCGAAGGGCAGATCGGGGCAGCAGTCGCGATCAGCAACTGCTCTCCGGCCACGCCGCCGAAGTGGCTGATCGAGCGGCGACGAGGGTTCCCACATCGACAGCGGGCTCGTCATCGAACACCCGCACGAGGGCCAGGCGTCGGACCGCGGCCCCAGCGGCCGACAGGTCCCGCGTGGGCCAGCTGCTCGACTGAATAGCGCTGATTCGACGGCAAGTTGGGGGCCTAGACTCGTGGGCTTCCCCAGGACACCGGCCGATCACGGTCGGCCACGGGACAAGCAGTCCCCGGCCCTCTACCGGGCCGGCCCCACGAGTCAGCTTCTGTACCAAGTGGAGGTTTTCGTAATGCCCGAGAAGGTCACGAAGGAAAAGGTCCTCGTCTACGTCGTGCGCGACGGGCGCCTGCTGGTGTTCCGCCACACCGACTACTCCTACGAGGAGGTTGGCATCCAGGTCCCCGCGGGCAGCATCCGCCTCGGTGAGACCCCGGAGGCCGCCGCTCTGCGCGAGGCCCGCGAGGAGACCGGCCTGTCGGACTTCAAGATCGTCCGCAAGCTCGGCGAGACCGAGTACGACATCAGCCCGTACCGGTTCGAGATCCAGCACCGGCACGTCTTCCACCTGGAGCTCACCGAGCCGACCCCGGAGCGGTGGATGAGCCAGGAGAACCACGACGGCGAGCAGGAGCCGACTCACTTCGAGTGCTTCTGGATGCCGCTGGAGGCCGCGCACATTCTCCAGTCCGGCCAGGGCGCCCTGCTGGGGCGTCTGTCCGACTAGCCAGGCATCCGGTCACGGCAGCATAGGAGGGGGCAGCCGATGAACCTCAGCACAGAACAGCGCCACACGATCGACGGGCTCTACCGGAGCCTGGACGCCGATGACACTGGCACCGCGGTGTCGGTCATCGTCAAGACGCGCGGCGAGACGTGCGACATCGACTGCCTCTACTGCTACGAGAAGCGCAAGGAGGCGCCAGGGGGTGCAAGGGTCAGCGCCGACCAGATCAGGCGCCTGGCCAGCATCTTCAAGGGCCGCAAGCTCGCCGTCGAACTCCACGGCGGCGAGCCCCTGACTGCGGGACGGGAGCACATCGGCGAGATCCTCGCGGAGCTGGCCGGCCTGCCGCAGGTCGTCCGCGTGAGCCTGCAGACCAACGGTGTCCTGCTCGACGCCGACTGGCTCGACATGTTCGACACCCTCTGCCCAGACCTCCGGATCGGTATCTCCCTCGACGGTGACGCCCAGGGCAACGCCTGGCGTGTCGGCTACGACGGCAAGCCCGTGTATCCGCGCGTCGCCGCCTCCCTGAACCTGCTCGCGGAGCGGGGCCGGAGCGTCGGTGTGATCGCCGCGGTGACCCCGGCGGTGCTGGACCGCGCCGAAGAGGTGCTGGACCACCTCGCCGCCTTCGGTTCGGTCAACGCGATCAGCTTCGTTCCCTGCTTCGACTCCACGATCCGCCGTTCCACGGCCCTGCCGAGCAGGCGCAAGTCGGCCAGCCGGCTGCTTCAGCAGGCTGCCGTGAACGCGGCCGATGGCCCGGCCTGGGCGATCCATCCCGACGAGTACGCCCAGTTCGTCCTTGCCTCCACCGCTCACTGGATCACCGCCGGACACTTCGCCCGCATCAAGATGGAACCAGCCGTGTCCACGATCCGGCGATTACGGGGTCTGACAACAGGGTTCTGCCACTTCTCCGACCTCAAGTGCGACCACGTCTTCACCCTCTACCCCGATGGCCGCCTCGGGAGCTGCGACGAACTGCCCTGGCCCCAGGCCCGCCTTACCCAGCTGGAGTCCACGGCCGACGAGCACGAGGTGGTCCGCGCCCAGCAGGACTCCGTCCTCCTGGATCAGGGCAAAGCCCTGATGGACAAGTGCACGACCTGCGACTACCGCACCACCTGCGGCGGAGGGTGCATCGCCACCCGCTGGCGCCAGGACCCGGCCAACGATCACGACGCGTACTGCGACTACCGCATGCGGATGATCGACGGCGTCGCCGCACTGCTGGCCCAGCCAGCGCACCCCGCCGGCGCCTGGTGCCAGAGCGTGCGCTGGCGCCCGCGCACCCCGAACAGCATGCGCGACGTGAACGCCTTCCTGACCAGCTGGGACACTCCCGACCTCAGCTTGATCTTTAACCTCGTTGTTCTTTCAAGCGGACGTGTTCGGTGAGTGTCTCTGCTCGTTTCACTGTCTTGCCAGGCTCGTGTCGTGGGGCTGGCCTGCGGTTTTTCGATCCGGGTGGGCGTCCGGGACCGGGCAGGGATGGTTGGGGCACGCCTGCGGGCTGGGTGGTCTTCGCGCGGAGGTGTCGGAACCCGCGGCGGACTCGGGCGGGAGTGAGCCGGCGGGGTTCCGCGGGCCGTTCCCAGGGGCGGCGGAGGTCCTCGGCGAGCGGGCGGGCGAGGCGGAGCTGGGTGTGGGCGGCGATGATCAGCCAGGTCCACAGATCGGCGGTGTGCGGGTCGCGGACCTTGGGGACGGTCCAGCCGAGAGTCTGCTTGAAGAGGCGGAAGGTGTGCTCGAGGTCGAAGCGCCGGAGGAATGCCTGCCACCGCAGGTCGATGTCCTGGTCCGTCATCCCGGTCTTGGAGGACCAGAGCCAGACCGGCTTCGGGTCGCGGTCACCAGGGAGGTACTCGACCTTCAGCCGGAGTAACGTGCCGTGGATCAAAGGGAGTTCACCGCAGTGATCGAGCCAGGGGCCTCGGGCTTGCAGGCGCGGGTGCATGCGGTCCCAGGCAAGGGTCTCTGCCGCGCCGTAGTGGGTGGTGGCACGGGCGGTGGTGCGGTCTGGGGTGTGCCAGGAGTCGGGTTTGGAGAAGGTGAGGACACCGCCGTGTTTGCGGGGCTGCCCGCCGCGTGGGGTGGAGCGGCGCGGTCCTGCGTCGCGGAGCATCACCCTGTCCGAGCGCAGGCGGCCGACCAGTTCGACGGGCAGGTCGGCCAGGACGTAGGCGAGGCGGGTGACGTCGTAGCCGGCATCCACGACGACGAGGATGTCCTGGTCGCCCGGCTTCCACTGGCCTGCCCGCAGGAGCCGGGTGACAACGTCGCGGAGTTGTGCGGCGGTGACCGCGGTGGCGTCGTCGGCCGGGCCCAAACGGATCGCGTCCAGTACCGCGGTCCACGAGGTCCGGCCCGTTTCCAGGGCTGCAACGAAGGAGTACGGCCAGCCGGGAATCATCTGGTCCGCACTGCGGCCTCGCCCGTATACGTGGCAGAACAGCAGGTCCGGGCTGGTGGGAGCGTCGGGCCGCAGCCAGTTGCTCACATCCACCGCGAGGACGATCCGTCCGTCGGCAGCTCTTGGCAAGGGTGTGGAGGCCAGCAGCCGGCGCAACCGGACGGGCTCCAGCCAGCCGTGATTGACAGCGTCGTACATCGCTCCGTGCCCACGCCGGTGCTCGGCCGTCAACGTCAGCTCAACCAGAGACCTGACCGGCCCGTCCGCACACAGCACCGCGTCGGCGAGCTCGAAGAGCGTGTCCGCACGGGCATACAGGCAGTCGTAGAACTCCACACGAAAGCGGGACAGGACACCCAACGCCTCGACGCCGGGAACATCAACAGGGAAACTCATCCTCAGCGGCCGTTCCTCGACACTTCGTGAGCGTGTCTGAAAGATCGTGTAAGTCCGTGATGTGGAAGCCTGGCCCGGGGCTCGGCCTCGGGCCTGTGGGCCAGGCGGATCGGACGAGTCATGGCAGACAAAAACGAAGCGGCCGCGTCCGTGGCCGGCGACGA
>NZ_JBHWVM010000020.1:0-100216 GCF_042736805.1 Streptomyces sp. NPDC060031 | reverse complement strand
GCACCGGCGCTCCGGGGCCGGCGCCGCCGCGCGGACCGCGCCCGGCCGGGGCCGGCGGGGGCCGGCAGGGCTGTATGCGCCGTTAAGGCGGGAACGGGGAGAGTGGGAGGGGTCGAACGGATGGGCGGCGGTGGAGAGGGGTTACGCGGAGGTGCGGTGGCGCGTTGGCCCGGCATGACCACGATGGAGACCTCCACACCGCGGGTGGGGCGTCGGCGGCGGCCGGCCTCGGACGGGTACGAAGAATCGGTTCGCCAGGCGGCGGCCCGATACCCCGACCCGCCCATCTACCTGGCCCTGCTGACCCGCTGGACCGAAGACGGCCGGACCGTGCCCGGGCGCCGCGACCCGGAGTGGTCCCGGATCGCCTCCTCCCCGATCTGGCCGACCGGCCCCCTCTTCGGCGGCCAGTAGCCCGGGCCCGGCCGCGTCACGCACGGCAGGGGCCCGGGTACGGCTCACGGTCGGCGCGCGCCCTCCGCGCCGGAACCAAGCGCACCGGACGAGCGGCTAGCGCGTCTCCGGCCCCGCCAGGTGGCGGGCGATCACCATGCGCTGGATCTGGTTCGTGCCCTCCACGATCTGCAGCACCTTCGCCTCCCGCATCAGCCGCTCCACCGGGAAGTCCGCGGTGTAGCCGTAGCCGCCGAGGACCTGGACCGCGTCCGTGGTGACGGCCATCGCCGCGTCGGTGCAGAACAGCTTGGCCATGGCCGCCTGCCGGGAGAACGGCTTGCCCACGTCCCGCAGCCGCGCCGCGGCCAGGTACAGCGCCCGGCCCGCCTCGATCTTCGTCGCCATGTCGGCCAGCATGAAGCGCAGCCCCTGGAAGTCCGCGATCGGGTGGCCGAACTGCTTGCGGTCCAGCGCGTACGTCAGGGCCTCGTCCAGCGCGGCCTGCGCGACGCCGATGGCGCAGGCCGCGATGCCGAGCCGGCCCGCGTCCAGGGCGGCCAGCGCGATGGTGAAGCCCTGGCCCTCCTCGCCGATGCGCCGGCCGTCCGGCACCCGTACCCCGTCGAAGTGCAGCTGGGCGGTGGGCGAGCCCTTCATGCCCATCTTCTTCTCCGGGACGGCCGCCGTCAGGCCCTGCGCGTCGCCGGGGACCAGGAAGGCCGTGATGCCCTTGGGGCCCTCGGCGCCGGTGCGCGCCAGCACCGTGTAGAAGTCGGCGACCCCGCCGTGGGTGATCCAGGCCTTGGTGCCGGTGATGACCCAGTCTCCCCCGCCGTCCCGGACCGCCTTGGTGGTCAGGGAGGCCGCGTCGGAGCCCGCGGCCGGTTCGGAGAGGCAGTACGCGCCGAGCAGGCCGCCGCCGAGCATGGCGGGCAGGTGGGCGCCCTGCTGCTCCTTGGTGCCGTAGCCGGCCAGGCCGTGGCAGGCCAGGGAGTGCACGCTGACGCCGAGCCCGACGGTGAGGCGGGCCGCGGCCAGCTCCTCCAGGACCTGGAGGTAGACCTCGTACGGCTGCTCGCCTCCGCCGAATTCGCCGGCGTACGGGAGCCCGAGCAGGCCGGCCTCGGACAGCAGGGTGAAGACCTCGCGCGGGAAGCGCCCGGAGTCCTCTTCCTCGGCGGCCCGGGGGCGGATCTCCCGCTGTGCGATCTCGCGTACGAGCGCCAGAAGGTCGCGGGACTCCTCGGTCGGCAGCTGACGGTCAACCGGCTGCGGGGCGCGGTCGGTCATGGCGGCGCTCTCCTCATTCGTGGGCACGGGGCGGCGCGTGAGGGTGTGACGCGACGCCGGGTCTCGGTGCTCTCACAGCCGATACTGCCCCTCCGGATCGCGGAAGGGGCTGTTCAGTGGCTGCGGCGGTTGAGTATGCCTGATCAGGAGCTTCCCGTCACGGGTACGAGATCACCGTCCGGGACGGGCGGAGCCGGGCACTGCGGGACGAACTCCGCGATCACCGTCAGCGTCGCCCGCAGCTGCCTGACCAGGAGGGCGCCGAGCTGGGCGTGGTCCGGCTGGCCGTCGGCCCCCGCACCCGCCGCGGCCCCCGCACCCGCCGCCGCCCGCGCCGCGAGCCCGCCGATCCACTCCAGTGTGATTCCCTCGACTCCCGAGAGCCAGCCGACCAGGGCCAGCCGGGCGAGGGGCGGGACGGTTCGGTGCCCGTACGCGCCTTCGGCGATGGTGGCGACCAGTTCCTCGCGGACGGCGTCGCGGATGGCGAGGACCTCGGAGTCGGAGCCGACCCCGCCGGTGACGATGGTGCGGTAGGCGGCCTGGTGGTGCTCGGCGTAGTACAGGTAGCCGTCGATGGTGCGGCGCACCCGTTCGGCGTTGGGGAGGTCGGTCTCCCCGCCGGCGCGGGCGACGAGCTCGGCGACCGAGTCCTCGACGATGGCCAGGTAGTAGCCGCGTTTGCTCTTGAAGTAGTAGTAGATGAGCCCCTTGGCAATGCCCGCGTGCTTGGCGATGTCGTCCACGGAGAGCGCGTCGTACGAGGTGTCTGCGAACAACTTGCGCCCGATCGCTATGAGTTCGGCCCGCCGAACCTGCGAACGCCCGGTCGTCCCACGCTGTTGACTATTATTCAAATTCAGCCCTAGCCTCGAACTGCCACAGGATGTCCGCAGTATCGCATCCCGGCACTTCCCCCTCAGCGCTTCCCTGCGCACCGGACGACGTACGGGAGGAACACCTGATGGGCAAGGGCGCGAGACCCGGCCGCTGAAGGTGCTGCGGATGCGCGACGGCCGGGAGGAGTGCGGGCTGGCCTCGAACTCCCTGGGACCTGCGCGGGGACGTGACCTCGCACCTGACCAGGTTCAGCGGCTGCATCGAGGGGGTGAGCGCGGAGCCGGCGGGTGGGACGGCAGCGGGCCGGGCTGCGGGAGGCGGGCGCCGGGGAGACCGGGGCGGGGGAGGCTAGAGCCAGCCGACCTGGGTGACGAACATCGCGACGACGACCACGAGGGTCCAGCCGAGCACGTGCTCGAGCCAGGCGGAGTCCTCCTTGGGGCCACCGGTGCCCACGACGTTGCGGGCACGGGCGGTGAGGGGGGCGCTGGAAGTCGTCATGCCGTCCAATGTGCCAGCGTTCGCCGCTTTCGCGGTAGAGACGATGGTCACTGGTGGCACGCGTCACGCGGCACGCGTCACACAGCCACCGCCGGGCCCCGACCGTGGTCGGCCGGGGCCCGGCGATGCCGGGAGCGTCCGCCGGGGCCGGTGTCCGCTCAGGTGACGGTGTCGCGCCTGCCGCCGCCGCGCCGGCTGTCGCGCCTGCCGCCCGCCATGGCCGCCATGGCCAGGCCGAGGCACAGGGCGACGGCGCCGGTGATGACATTGCTCGTCACGCTTCGGGTCGTGTCCATCTCACCGGCCATGACCCAGGGGGCGACGATCGTCCAGGCACCGATCGCGACCGCCGTCCAGGCCATCGCGTGGGTGCGCTCGTACGCCGAGCCCAGCCCGCCCATGCACAGACAGAACGCCAGGCCGGCGATGAGGTTGTTGATGGCCAGCGGGCCGAGCCCGCTGAAGCCGGCGATCCATGGCGAAGCCGCCAGGTACAGGCCCGTGATCAGGGCCAGTGCCTCCACGGCCTGCGCGCGGGGAGTGGTGGTCACCCGCTCGAACCGAGTCCGCATCTCGGCAAGGTCCGGGTGGTGTTCGATGTTCGTGTTCGGATGGGTGGTCATGGTGGGCTGCCTTCTACGAGAAGCCTTATGCGCCCCTTATGCCCATAATCTCCCTATTCAGCCCTTCGGACCAGGGGCATTTTCACAGCACTCCGACCTTCCGCAGCGCCTGGACCTGGGCGGCGCTCGGGCGGATCGGGCCGTAGAGGTAGCAGACTCCCCCGGTGCCCGAGACGACCTTGCCCGCGGCGTTGTACCGCTTGGTGCGCAACCAGTTGTTCTCGAACTCGCGGCGCCGGTAGACCCGGCGCACGGCCGGGTTCGCGGCCGAGTTGGGGTCGTTGGCGATGACGTCGCCGGCCGCCGTGAAGCCGATGACGGTCATGAGGTGGCCGGCGGTGCCGTAGCCCGCGCCGGTGAGCTCCTCGGACCGGAAGGACTGGGAGGTGATGGCCGGGATGCCGGCCCGGACCAGCGTCTCCAGGTCGGTCAGCGAGCCGAGCCGGGTGACGAGGCCGGCGAGCTGGCGGTAGGTGGCGGCGTAGGCGGCGTTGAAGGGCCAGTTGCCGCAGCCCTTGTAGGCGGCGTCGTAGGTGGAGCGGGCGGCGTGGCAGACCTGCGGGTCGGCGTAGGCCTTGTTGACCCAGGCCAGGGACTTCGCGGCGGGCCTGCGGCCCCAGAACTCGATGATCATCTGCGAGGAGGTGGGGCTGCACCAGGCCTCGCCGCCGTTGTCGTACTCGGGGTACTGGCCGACGTGGGTCTCCTGCGAGTAGCGGGGCACCTTCAGCTCGTGCGCCCCGCCCGACGGGGTGGAGGCGGGGACGGTGAACCGGTCCGGGACGTGGGAGACCATGGCTCCCGCCAGCCACACGGTGGGGCCGCGCAGGGCGCCCGGCTTGCGGTAGAGGGTCAGGCGCAGCCGCCAGTCCTTGATCCGCAGGCCGCCGGCCGCGGTGGGTGCGTCCACGGCCAGGGTGTCGGTCCAGACGGTGGACTTGCCGTCGGTCTGGCCGTCCACCGAGGTGCGCCGGATGTCGCCGTCGCCGGAGGCCCAGCGGCCCATGACGTACCAGGGGGTGGCGGTGCCGTCGGTGTAGGTGCCGCGCAGCTCGGTCTGGATCCAGGTGCCGGCCGGGGTGCGGGCGTTCCAGGAGGCGATGGCCTCGCTGGCGGGCACGGTGGAGGCGTGCACCGGGGAGGTCCAGGTGGCGTACTCCCAGGTGCTCTTCTTGCCGGTGTGCGGGTCGGCGTACTCGATGCGGCCGGCCGGGGTCTTGATCTCCAGGCCGGGGCGGGCGCCGCCGACGGCGGTGGTGCCCTGGTGGAAGCCGGCGCGCCAGTGGGCGTACGAGAACCAGAACCGGTTGTCCACGGTCTTGGCGGACGCCGCCCCGGAGGCGGGGGCCGGCGCGGCGCCCGGGGCGGCGGCCGCCGCGGGGCCGGAGGAGGCCGCCGAGGCCCTCCCCCCGGGCAGGGTGGCGGCGGTGGCGGCTGCCAGGGCGACGGCGAGCAGGGCCCGGCGTGGCGTGGGTGCGGTCATCGGCGTGGCCCCCAGGGGTCGGTGCGGTGGTCGGTGCGGTGGTCGGTGCGGTGGTCGGTGCGGTGGTCGGTGCGGTGGTTCGGGCTCCTCCGGCCTTCACCCTTGCAGTTCCCGGTGGCCGGGCGCCGAAGCCACGGGCCCGTGTCGGGGGTGACGCCGGGGGGCCGCCTAGGCTGGCCGGGTGAAGCAACACCAGTCACCCCCCGCGCAGCAGTCGCTCGAGGCCCTCGCGAGCGAGCTCGCCGCGCTGACGCCGTCCCTCGGCCCGGTGCGGCTGATCGGCATCGACGGGCACGCCGGTTCCGGGAAGAGCACCTTCGCGGCGCGGCTCGCCGGGGCGCTGGGCGGTGCACCCGTGCTGCATCTGGACGACGTGGCCACCCACCAGGAACTGTTCGGCTGGCCGGAGCGGCTGCGCGCGCAGGTGCTGGAGCCGCTCGCGGCCGGCCGGGCCGCGCACTGGGCCCCGTACGACTGGGTGGAGCGGCGGTTCGGTCCGGAGCGGGTGCTGGAGCCGTCGGCGGTGCTGCTCGTGGAGGGGGTCGGGGCCGGGCGGCGGGTGCTGCGCCCGCATCTGGCGCGGCTGCTGTGGATGGAGCTGCCGCGCGTGACCTCGTGGGGGCGCGGGCGAAACCGGGACGGGCGTGAACTTTCCGATTTCTGGGACGGATGGGAGCGCGCGGAGCTCGCGCACTTCTCGGATGATCCTTCGCGCCCCTTCGCGGACACCCTGGTACGCCAGAGCGGTACGGGATACGAGTGGACTTGCGGGACTGCTGGGGCCCCGGGAACAACTGCTTCCGTAACCGAGGGTGACGAACTCCCCCGGGCCTGAACGGGTCCTGATATCCGCTCCTCCAAGGCTCCACCGGGCCGCTTGACCCGGGCGCCGCAGCGGCCTTACGTTCTCAATGCGCGGTCTTCCAAGGCCGCAGCGGACGCGGAGCCCCCGATTGTTCCCCCGTGATCGGGGGCTTCGTTCTGTCCGGATCGCCTCCGCTGCCGCGTCGCGCGGGCGAAACCGACCCCGAATCTTCACCCTGCGTCACCACGACCGCCCGGGGTGCGTTCCCGACGCATGCCCGCCGCACCCTACGTAAGGTGCGTAACCGCAGGTACGATGCACCCCTGATTTCATCGGCGCTGGACAACTCGCGCGCACCACGCGGGGGTTGCCGCGCACCACGGGGGCAGGCTTGTGGGGGACGTGATGGATTTCGGCATGCCGGGCAACACCCACGCCCCGGCCGAACTTGCCTGGCTGCGGGGGGTGGACGCCTGCACCATGGGCGCCTATCCGCAGGCCGAGGAGGAGTTCCGGGCGGCGGTACGACTGGATCCCGCGATGGCCGACGCCTGGCTGGGCCTGCACGCGCTCCGGGTCGACACGACCAACGCCTTATTGCGCATGTACACCCACCGGGACCGCTTCGGCGAGCAGCGGGCCCGGCACCGACGGACGCTGAACTCCTGGTACTGGCTGGGTTGGTGGGTGCAGCCGGTGCTGGAGAGCCGCCGGGACCTGCTGCTGGCCCACGCCTCGCACTGGCTGGACGGGCGCCACGTGCCCGAGCTGGACCAGGCGTTGGCGGCGCTGCCCCCGGTGGACGCGGATCCGCAGGTGCGGTTCCTGCACGCCTGCCGGGCTTATCTGGTCAAGGACTGGGAGCAGTTGGTCCGGCACACCGAGCCGCTGGTGGACGATCCGCTGCTCGGGATCGAGGCGGGGCTGTTCGGCGGGATGGCCCGGGTCCGGCTGGAGATGTACGGGCAGGCCGAGCCCCTGCTGTCGACGGCGCTGATGCGCTGCCGCAGCGAGCAGCCGCAGCGCAAGGAGCTGCGGTACTGGCTGGCGCGGGCGCACGAGGGCACGGGGCGCAGCGCGGCGGCGCTTCCGCTGTACCGGGCGGTGCACCGGGTGGATCCGGCGTTCATGGACACGGCGGCCCGGCTGACGGCCATCGAGGACAGCGATTGCATCGACGGGTACGACGGGTACGAGGGCCATGCCGGGGACTCCCGCGTCGGCGGGCACGGCCTGGCTCCCGGCGGCGGGGGCTTCGCGGCGGTGGCGCTGGGCGGCGGTCCCGTACAGGACATCGCGGCGGACGGGCAGGTGGAGCAGGACCCGCTGACGGCCGCCGATCCCCCGGAGCCGCGCCACGGCCCGGGAGCGCCGCCCCAGCCGCCCGGCGCGGGCGGAAGCGGGGGCGGGGGCCGGCTGGAGGGCGTACGGCGCAAGGTGTCGGTGCCGCCGCAGCCGGCGCCGGCGGGGCTGCCCACCGGGCCCGCCGATCCGGCGGCGCTCGCCGAGGCGCTCGCGGAGCTGGAGCGGATGGTGGGTCTGGAGCCGGTGAAGCGGCAGGTGAAGGCGCTCTCGGCGCAGTTGCACATGGCCCGGCTGCGGGCCGGCCAGGGGTTACCGGTACAGCCGCCGAAACGGCACTTCGTCTTCTCCGGGCCCTCCGGCACGGGCAAGACGACGGTGGCCCGGATCCTGGGCCGGGTGTTCTACGCGCTGGGCCTGCTCGGCGGCGACCACCTGGTGGAGGCCCAGCGGGCGGACCTGGTCGGCGAGTTCCTCGGGCAGACGGCGGTCAAGGCCAACGAGCTGATCGATTCGGCGATCGGCGGGGTGCTCTTCGTGGACGAGGCGTACAGCCTGTCCAACTCCGGCTACAGCAAGGGCGACGCGTACGGGGACGAGGCCCTGCAGGTGCTGTTGAAGCGGGCGGAGGACAACCGCGACCACCTGGTGGTGATCCTGGCGGGCTATCCGGCCGGGATGGACCGGCTGCTGGCGACCAATCCGGGGCTGTCCTCACGGTTCACCACCCGGGTGGACTTCCCCAGCTACCGGCCGCCGGAGCTGACCGCGATCGGCGGGGTGCTCGCCGATGCGAACGGGGACCGCTGGGACGAGGAGGCGCTGGAGGAACTGCGCAGCATCAGCGGGCACGTGGTGGAGCAGGGCTGGATCGACGAGCTGGGCAACGGCCGGTTCCTGCGCACCCTGTACGAGAAGAGCTGCGCGTACCGGGATCTGCGGCTGTCGGGCTTCGCGGGGGATCCTTCGCGGGACGACCTGGCGACGCTGCGGCTGCCGGACCTGATGCAGGCGTACGGGGAGGTCCTGTCGGGCCGTGGGCCGCAGGAGCGGCCGGAGCCGCCGACGCTGTGAGCCCGGCCGGTGCCCTTCCTGCGGGCATGACCGGGGCCCCTACGGCATGACTGGGGGCGGACCGGAGAAGGCCGCGATCGCGGAGACGACCAGGAAGGCGATGACCAGGGCGATCAGGAACCAGACCGCCGAGAGGGGCCGTCCGCCGTACCGCTCCGCCCACTGCGCGTCCGCCTCGCCGTCCCCGAGCCTTCCCCGCAGCAGGGCGCGCACCTGCGTCGCGAACGCCGGGTCCGCTGCCGCGAGTTCCGTCAGGGCCGACTCGAGGTCATGGGCGGCGGCCGGTGCGTGCGGTGCGCGCTCGAAGGCGACGAAGGCGCCCGCGCGATCGGCCGGCAGCCGGTCGAGGAGCACCTCCCGCAGGCGGCGTGCCACCGGGGAGGGTGCGTCGGGGTCCTCCCTCAGCCGGTCCAGCACCTCGCGGGCCGTGTCCCGGAACTCTGACCGCATGACCGCGCCCCCTCACACCGCCGTGGCGCGAGTATGACGGACGATCGTGGCCGCCGGACCCGTCGTGCGACGGGTCCGGCGACGGTGTCAGGCGGTGAGCGCGCGCTCCGGGCGGAGTTCGGGCCTGCGGGCCTGCGGGGCCGTGCGGTGGGCGGGGTCGCGGACCTCGCCGACCAGCATCTCCAGGACGTCCTCCATGGCGACCAGGCCCAGGACCCGCCCCGCCGGGTCGGCGACCTGGGCGAGGTGGGTGGCGTCCCGGCGCATGACGCTGAGCGCGTCGTCCAGCGGGAGGGTGGAACACAGGATGGTCATCCGGCGCCAGACCCGCTGGGGTACGGCCCGCTCCCGGTCCTCCAGGTCCAGTACGTCCTTCACGTGCAGGTAGCCCATGAAGGCGCCGTCGTCGGAGCGGACGGGGAAGCGGGAGTACCCGGTGCGGACGGTGAGCTGCTCGATCTGCCGCGGGGTGGCCGAGGGGCCGACCGTGACGAGCCGGCCCGGGGCGAGGAGGACGTCGGTGACCGGGCGGCTGCCCAGCTCCAGGGCGTCCTCCAGGCGCTCCTGCTCACCGGGGTCGAGGAGGCCGGCCTGCCGGGAGTCCTCGACGAGCCGGCCGAGCTGCGCGGAGGTGTAGACGGCCTCGACCTCGTCCTTGGGCTCGACCTTGAAGAGCCGCAGGACGAGCTTGGCGCAGGCGCCGAGTGCGGTGGTGACCGGCCCGCACAGCCGGGCGAAGGCGACCAGGCCGGGGCTGAACCACAGCGCGGTCTTCTCGGGTGCGGCCATGGCGAGGTTCTTGGGGACCATCTCGCCGATGACCAGGTGCAGGAAGACCACGGCGGCGAGCGCGAGCGCGTAGCCGAGGGGGTGGATCATGCCCTCGGGCACGTGGGCCGCTTGGAAGACGGGCTCCAGCAGCCGGGCCACGGTGGGCTCGGCGACCGCGCCGAGGGTGAGCGAGCAGACGGTGATGCCGAACTGTGCGGCGGCCATCATGCGCGGCAGGTTCTCCAGGCCGTGGAGCACCTGGCGGGCCCGCTTGGAACCGGCCGCGAGGGGCTCGATCTGGCTGCGGCGCACGGAGACGAGCGCGAACTCGGCGCCGACGAAGAAGCCGTTGGCCAGGACGAGGAGCAGGGCGAAGAGGAGCTGGAGCGCGTTCACCGGCGGCCACCCACCGGTTCCAGCTCGGCGGGCGCGGGCACGGTGCCCAGCGGCGTGGTGCGCACCAGCCGGACCCGTTCGGCGCGGTAGCGGCCGACCTGGCGGACGGACAGCTTCCAGCCGGGGAGTTCGGCGCGGTCCCCGGGAGCGGGGATGCGGCCGAGCAGGTCGGCGACGAGGCCGGCGACGGTCTCGTACGGGCCTTCGGGGACCTCGAGGCCTATCCGGCGCAGGGTCTGGACGCGGCAGCTGCCGTCGGCCTCCCAGGAGGGGCGGCCGTCCTCGGCGGGTACGGCGGCCAGCTCGGGGCTCTCGTCCTCGGCGAGGTCGTGCTCGTCGCGGACCTCGCCGACGAGTTCCTCCACGATGTCCTCCAGGGTGACGACTCCGGCGGTGCCGCCGTATTCGTCGACGACGACGGCCATCGGCTGTTCGCTGCGCAGCCGCTCCAGCAGCGGCTGCACCGGCAGGGATCCGGGCACCCGCAGCGGGGCGACGCAGATGCGGCTGACGGTGGTGCGCCCGCGCTCGTCCTCGGGGACGGCGAGTGCGTCCTTGAGGTGGACGACGCCGGTGATCTCGTCGATGCGCTCGCGGTAGACGGGGAATCGGGACAGACCGGTGGCGCGGGTCAGGTTGAGCACGTCGGCCGCGGTGGCCGTGTGCTGGAGTGCGCTGACCCGGATCCGGGGGGTCATGACGTGCTGGGCGGTGAGTTCGCCCAGCGAGAGGGTCCGTACGAAGAGGTCGGCGGTGTCCTGTTCGAGGGCGCCGGCCTGGGCCGAATGGCGGACCAGGGAGACCAGTTCGCCGGGGGTGCGGGCGGAAGCCATCTCGTCGGTGGGCTCCACGCCGAGCGCGCGTACGAGGCGGTTGGCGACGGCGTTGAGGCCGGCGATGACCGGGCGGAAGGCGCGGGAGAAGGCGTTTTGGGGGCCGGCGACGACGCGGGCCACCTGGAGCGGCCGGGAGACCGCCCAGTTCTTCGGGACGAGCTCGCCGACGACCATCTGGACGGCGGAGGCGAGCAGCATCCCGATGACGACGGCGACGCCGGGGACGGCTCCTCGGGGCAGGCCCGTCGCGGCGATCGGCCCGGCCAGCAGGGCGGCGAGGGCCGGCTCGGCGAGCATGCCGACGACGAGGGAGGTGATGGTGATGCCGAGCTGGGTGCCGGAGAGCTGGAAGGACAGCTCCCGCAGGGCCTTGACCACCGTACGGGCACGGCGGTCTCCGTCGGCTGCGGCGCGTTCGGCCTCGGGTCTCTCCACGGTGACGAGGCCGAATTCGGCTGCCACGAAGAATCCGTTGGCGAGGATCAGAACGAATGCCGCCACGAGCAGGAGCAGCGGGGTGGTCATGCCGCCGCCTCCGGGGGGAGGGCGGCGCGGGTACTACCGGACGATCCGTCCATTGCTGGAGGGAGTCACTCCTCAAGTCGCAGGTGCCCAAGGGCCGCGGGGTCCCGGGGCCGGTGGGAGGGCGCCGGTCCGCGCCCCGCCACCAGGGTAGTCACTGAGATCGCCGCCGCAATGGGACGCATCGACGAGCCTCGGCGGGGTCAGTGGTCGTTTGCACCGGTTCCGTACGTTTCGGCCAGGGCGCGCAGCGTCCGGGCGTCACTGATCGCCTGCTGCTTGGCGACCCCGGGCTGGATGCCCAGTGCAGGCAGGCTCGTGCCGTCGCTGAGGTCGAGGAACACCCAGGGATCGCCGGGGCGGAGGTTGACGCGCAGGATCTGCGCCCACTCCAGGCGGTGGGTCCTGGTGAGATTGACCACGGTCACCCCGCCCTCGTCGGCGACCACCTTGGGGCGGCTGAGCAGGACGAGGACGGATGACAGCAGCACGGCCGTGAAGATGAAGCTGATCCGCTCCCCCGGGTGGAGGGTGTCGAGGAGCAGGGCGATGGCCGTGATGGTGAGGAACATGGCGGCGCCGACGCCCAGCAGAACGACCCGGGTGCGGGTCGGCCGGAAGGTGACCGGCAGGGCGGGTGGTACGTGCTGGGCGGCGGGCTCGGCCATGGGTGCGGTGCCTTCTGGAGCGTCGGTACGGCGTACGGGTCAGAGCCGGCAGGCGTGGATCGAGGTGGTGAGGATCGCGCGCGCGCCGAGCGCGTACAGGTCGTCCATGATCCGCTGGGCTTCCTTGGCCGGGACCATCGCGCGGACGGCGACCCAGCCTTCGTTGTGCAGCGGGGAGACGGTCGGCGACTCCAGGCCCGGGGTGAGGGCGACCGCGCGCTCCAGGTGCTCGGCGCGGCAGTCGTAGTCCATCATCACGTAGCTGCGGGCCACCAGGACGCCCTGGAGGCGGCGCAGGAACTGCTGGGCCCGCGGGTCGTCGGTGTCGGTGCCGTTGCTGCGGATCACCACGGCCTCGGAGGTGAGGATCGGCTCGCCGATGACCTCCAGACCGGCGTTGCGCAGGCTGGTGCCGGTCTCGACGACGTCCGCGATGATCTGGGCGACGCCGAGCTGGATGGCGGTCTCGACCGCGCCGTCGAGGTGGACGACGGAGGCGTCGATCCCCTTCTCGGCGAGGTGCTTGGCGACGATTCCCTCGTACGAGGTCGCGATCGTCATCCCGTGGAAGTCCTCGGGGCCCTTCGCGGTGCCGGGGATGGTGGCGTAGCGGAAGGTGGACCGGCCGAAGTTCAGCGGCAGGATCTCCTCGGCGCTGGCGCCGGAGTCGAGCAGCAGGTCGCGGCCGGTGATGCCGATGTCGAGCTTGCCGGAGGACACGTAGATCGCGATGTCCTTGGGGCGGAGGTAGAAGAACTCCACCTCGTTCTCGGGGTCGACGACCACGAGCTCCTTGGACTCCTTGCGCATCCGGTAGCCGGCCTCATGGAGCATCGCCGCCGCCGGTCCGGAGAGTGAACCCTTGTTGGGGACGGCGATGCGCAGCATGGGGCTTCCTTCGTGCGTGGATACGTGGACTACGGGCAGGCGGTGCGGGCCGGTCAGAGGTGGGAGTAGACGTCGTCGAGGGAGATCCCGCGCGCCACCATCATCACCTGGACGTGGTAGAGCAGCTGGGAGATCTCCTCGGCGGCGGCTTCCTTGCTCTCGTACTCGGCGGCCATCCAGACCTCGGCGGCCTCCTCGACGACCTTCTTGCCGATGGCATGGACGCCCTTGCCGACGAGCTCGGCCGTGCGGGAGGTGCTGGGGTCGCCGTTGGCGGCCTTGAGCTGAAGCTCACTGAAGAGCTCTTCGAAGCTCTTTGTGGGTTTGTTCGCCATGATGGTCCTCAGAATACGGGGTCCGGCCCTGCCACTCAGCGCCAGGGTTCGCTGACGGTGCGCAGGGTCATGGCGGTGGAGACGGCGGCGGTGACCGCTTCGTGCCCCTTGTCCTCGTTCGACCCTTCGAGTCCGGCGCGGTCCAGCGCCTGCTCGTCGTTGTCGCAGGTCAGTACGCCGAAGCCGACGGGGACTCCGGTGTCGATCGACACCTGGACCAGGCCTTGGGTGACGCCCTGGCAGACGTAGTCGAAGTGCGGGGTGCCGCCGCGGATGACCACTCCGAGGGCGACGATGGCATCGTAACCGCGACCGGCGAGTACCTTCGCCACGACCGGGAGCTCGAAGCTGCCGGGGACGCGCAGCACGGTGGGCTCGTCGATCCCCAGCTCGTGCAGGGCCCGCAGGGCGCCGTCCACCAGGCCGTCCATGACCTTCTCGTGCCACTGGGCCGCGATCACCGCGACTCGCAGGTCTCCGCAGTTCTTCACGCTCAGTTCGGGTGCGCCCTTGCCGCTCACAGCTCTGCTCCTCGGTGGTTCGTGGTGTTCGGGGTGTGGTGTGTGGTGTGTGGCTACTGGTTGCCGCAGGCGGACGTGGTCACGGCCGCTTCCAGCCAGGGCAGGTCGTGGCCCATCCTGTCCCGCTTGGTGCGCAGGTAGCGCAGGTTGTGCTCGCCGGCCTCCATGGGCATCGCTTCCCGGTCGGAGACCTCGATGCCGTGCCGTACGAGGGCCGCGGACTTGTCGGGGTTGTTGGTCAGCAGCCGGACGCTGTGGACTCCGAGGTCGGCGAGGATCTGCGCGCCGGCCGCGTAGTCGCGGGCGTCGGCGGGCAGGCCCAGCTCCAGGTTGGCGTCGAGGGTGTCGCGGCCGCGCTCCTGGAGCTCGTACGCGCGCAGCTTGGACAGCAGTCCGATGCCGCGGCCCTCGTGGCCGCGCAGGTAGACGACGACCCCGCGGCCCTCGGCCGTGATGCGTTCCATGGCGGCGTGCAGCTGGGGGCCGCAGTCGCAGCGCTGGGACTGGAAGATGTCGCCGGTCAGGCACTCGGAGTGCATGCGGACCAGGATGTCCGCGCCGTCGGCGGCGGCGATGTCGCCGTGGACGAGGGCGACGTGCTCGACCCCGTCGACGGTGGAGCGGTAGCCGTACGCCGTGAACTCGCCGAAGGTGGTCGGCAGGCTGACCTGGGCCTCGCGGCGCACGGTCGGCTCGGCGGAGCGGCGGTAGGCGATCAGGTCCTCGATGGAGATGATCGTCAGGCCGTGCTTGCGGGCGAAGGGGATCAGCTCGGGCAGGCGCAGCATGACGCCGTCCTCGCCGGCGATCTCCACGATGGCGCCGGCCGGGCGCAGGCCCGCGAGGCGGGCGAGGTCCACGGCGGCCTCGGTGTGGCCGCCCCGGACGAGCACGCCGCCGGGCTTGGCGCGCAGGGGGAAGATGTGGCCGGGGCGGACGAAGTCGCCAGGTCCGCTGACCCCGTCGGCCAGCAGGCGCAGGGTCGTGGCCCGGTCGGCGGCCGAGATGCCGGTGGTGACGCCGTGGGCGCCGCTCGCGTCGACGGAGACGGTAAAGGCGGTCTGCATCGACTCGGTGTTGTGCTGGACCATCTGCGGGAGTTCGAGCCGGTCCAGCTCGGGGCCCTCCATGGGGGCGCAGATCAGGCCGCGGCACTCGCTCATCATGAACGCGATGATCTCGGGGGTGGCCATCTCGGCGGCGATGACGAGGTCGCCCTCGTTCTCGCGGTCCTCGTCGTCCACGACGACGACCGGGCGGCCGGCCGCGATGTCGCGGATGGCCTGCTCGACGGGGTCGAGACGGAAGGTCTCGTGGGTCTCGGCGTCGGGCACGGGCTTGAGGAGGGGGTTGAGGGTCATGCCGTTGCTCCTTCCAGGGCCTGGGCGGGGGTGGTGCGCGAGCGCTGGTACCAGTCGTGGGCGCCCCACAGCACGAGGGCGAAGTACACGACGTAGACGAGGCCGGAGAAGGCCAGGCCGCTGTTGAAGGCGAGGGGGACGCCGACGAGGTCGACGAGGAGCCAGGCGAACCAGAACTCGACCAGGCCGCGGGCCTGGGCGACCATCGCGACGATCGTGCCGACGAAGATGTACGCGTCGGCCCACGGGCTCCACGACAGGTTCGGGAACAGCGTGAACAGGCCGCCGACGGCGAGGGTGCCCAGCGCCGCGCCGGCCAGGAGCAGTCCGCGCTCCTTCCAGGTGGCGGTGCGCACGGCGATCGAGCCGTCCTGGGCCTTTTGACTGCCGAGCCGCCAGGCGCGCCAGCCCCAGAGCGCCACGGAGATGACGAGGAGCTGCTTGCCGACACCGCCGGCGAGGTGGGCGGAGGCGTAGGCGCCCACCAGGATCAGGCCGGACAGGAGCTGGGCGGGCCAGGTCCATATGGAGCGGCGCCAGCCGAGGGCGAGGGCGGCGAGGCCCATCAGGTTGCCGATCATGTCGGACCAGATGACCTTCTGGTCGAAGACCTCGAAGGCCTCCGTGTTGAGCCAGGTCAGGGCGCTCACCGTTCGGCTCCGTCCGTGTGCAGCGGGTCGACGCCGGCGGCGAGCAGGCGCTCGACGTACTTGGCGAGGACGTCCACCTCGAGGTTGACAGGGTCGCCGGGCTGCTTGATGCCCAGCGTGGTCAGCGCGAGGGTGGTGGGGATGAGGCTGATGGTGAACCAGTCGGCGGCGGCCTCGACCACGGTGAGGCTGACGCCGTCGACCGTGATGGAGCCCTTCTCGACGACGTAGCGCGAGAGGTTCGCCGGGAGGGCGATCTTGACGAGTTCCCAGTGCTCGGAGGGGGTGCGGGAGAGGATCTCGCCGGTGCCGTCCACGTGGCCTTG
Organism: Streptomyces sp. NPDC060031; assembly: GCF_042736805.1. Taxonomy (NCBI): domain Bacteria; kingdom Bacillati; phylum Actinomycetota; class Actinomycetes; order Kitasatosporales; family Streptomycetaceae; genus Streptomyces; species Streptomyces sp. NPDC060031. Next base: position 84,178 of record NZ_JBHWVM010000020.1, on the reverse strand, counting down.
GACCAGGTGGCCGCCGAGGCGTCCCCCGAGGGCCATCGGGCGCTCCAGGTTGACGCGGGAGCCCTTGGCCAGGGCGCCGAGGCTGGAGCGGTTGAGGGTCTCCTGCATGACGTCGGCGGTGAACTCGCCGTCGGCGGTCTCCACGACGGTGAGGCAGACGCCGTTGACGGCGATGGAGTCGCCGTGCTTGGCGCCCTCGGTGACGACGGGGCCGCGCAGGCGGAAGCGGGAGGCCTCGGCGAGCTCCTCGACGGCGGTGACCTCGCCCAGCTCTTCGACGATTCCGGTGAACACTCAGTGCTCCTTGAGGGCAGTGGGGAGGGAGGGGGCGGTGGGGACTGCGGTGATGCGGATGTCCGTGCCGATGCGGACCGTCTCGGTGATGCGCAGCCGGAGCGCGTCGGTGAGGGTGGCGATGCCGGCGTCGGCGAGGGCGCTGCGGCCCGCGCCGAGGAGGACCGGGGCGAGGTAGCCGACGACCTTGTCGACGGCGCCCGCGGCGACGAAGGCGCCGGCCAGGGTGGGGCCGCCTTCGAGGAGTACGGAGCGGACGCCGCGCCGGTGCAGCTCGCGCAGCAGGGCGTCCACGGAGATCCCGTACTTGTCGTACGGAAGGCGGACCAGCTCCACTCCGGCGAGGTGGCGGGTGTCCGCGTCCTCGGCGACGGCGATCAGAGTGGGAGCCGCCTCGTCCAGGACGCGGGCGGTGGGCCGGATGGTGGCGTGGGTGTCGAGTACGACCCGCAGCGGCTGGTCGGCGGCGGTGCCGGCGGGGCCGCGCACCGCGAGGTGCGGGTCGTCGGCGCGCAGGGTGCCGGAGCCGACGATGACGGCGTCGGCCTCGGCGCGCAGCCGGTGGACGTCGGCGCGGGATTCCGGGGAGCTGATCCAGCGGCTGGTGCCGTCGGCGGCGGCGACGCGGCCGTCCAGGGTGGCGGCGTACTTCCACAGGATGTACGGGCGCCCGAGCCGTACGGAGGTCAGCCAGGCGGCGTTGCCCTCCTCGGCCCGCTCGGCGAGCAGCCCGGTCTCGATGGCGATCCCGGCGGCGCGCAGGGTCGCGGCGCCGCCGCTGGCCTGCGGGTTCGGGTCGGGGACGGCGTAGACCACGCGGGTGATGCCGGCCTCGATGAGGGCGGCGGCGCAGGGTCCCGTACGGCCGGTGTGGTTGCAGGGTTCGAGGGTGACGTAGGCGGTGCCGCCGCGGGTGGCGTCGCCCGCCGCGGCCAGCGCGTGGATCTCGGCGTGCGGGCCGCCGGCCCGCTGGTGCCAGCCCTCGCCGACGACGGTGCCCGAGGCGTCGGTGATCACGCAGCCGACGACGGGGTTGGGACTGGTGGAGCCGAGGCCGCGGGCGGCGAGCTCGATGGCTCGGCCCATGGCGGATGCGTCCGCTTCGCGGGCGGATGCGTCGCTGTCGTGCGCGTCGGCGTGTGTCGCCACCGGGTCCTCCTGCCTCATCGGGCACGGACTCCGGGGCCTGTCGGGATACGACAGATGAAGCGGGTAGCGCACGGGGGGACGCCGAGGCCGGAAATACGGCCACTCTCGCTCGCACGTCCCGAGGGATGTGCCGTGAGGACCGCCGGGTGGAACCCGACGGCGGCGTACCGGTGACTGGCCCGCCGCGCACTGCCTCCCATCCGGACTTTAACCGTCGGTCCAGGAGTTTCACCTGGTCAACCGGCCGCTGGCTGCGGACGGGTCGCGGACTATAACCGCCGGTTCGGAATTACACCGACCCCGGAGTGCGCTGCTTACTGGTACTAGGGCAAGTGTGCCACGGGTGATCCGGGGCCATGCGGGTGAGTCAATGTGGCCTGGGTCACAGAACGGTCACTCTTGAGCGGCTTCATCGCGCCACTCGAGTGACCTTGAGCGAGGCCTCACTTTGGTCCAGACCTATTGACGGGTTGGTCTAGTCCTCTTAACGTTCCCTTCGTCTTCCCCGGGAGACGGCCCGTCAGATGTGCGCACGTCACGGGCCAACACGCGCCACATTTCCGCATGTTGTGTCCTGCCATCCTCCCCTCCCCAGGAGGCACAATGCCGTCCCCCACACGCACGAGAGCGATGCTCCTGGCGTCCGGCGCCGCGATCGCCGGAATGCTGGTCGCGGGCCTCTCCGCAGACGTCTCCCACGCCGCCGACCATGAATCCTGTCGCCCCGACGGGCTGTACAAGACGGCCGGAGTCGACGTCCCGTACTGCTCGGTCTACGACACCGCAGGCCGCGAGAAGATGGGCGCCGACCACCAGCGGCGCGTCATCGGCTACTTCACCGGCTGGCGCACCGGCAAGGACGGCACCCCCGCCTACCTGCCCAACAACATCCCGTGGTCCAAGGTCACCCACCTGAACTACGCCTTCGCCCACGTGGGCGGCGACAACAAGATCTCGGTCGGCGCGGACAACGCGAACAACTCCGCCACCGGGATGACCTGGCCCGGCGTCGCGGGCGCCGAGATGGACCCCGCCCTGCCCTACAAGGGCAACTTCAACCTGCTGAACAAATTCAAGAAGCAGTACCCGAACGTCAAGACGCTGATCTCCGTCGGCGGCTGGGCCGAGACCGGCGGCTACTTCGGCGACGACGGCAACCGCGTCGCCTCCGGCGGCTTCTACTCGATGGCCACCAACGCCGACGGCTCGGTCAACCAGGCCGGCATCGACACCTTCGCGGACTCCTCGGTCGAGTTCATCCGCACGTACGGGTTCAACGGCGTCGACATCGACTACGAGTACCCGACCACCATGAAGGACGCGGGCAACCCGCTGGACTGGCAGTTGTCCAACGCCCGCCGCGCCGGCCTCGTCAAGGGCTGCGCGGCGCTGATGAAGTCCCTGCGCGAGAAGCTCGACCGCGCGGGCGCCGCCGACGGCAGGCACTACCTGCTCTCCGTCGCCGCCCCCTCCTCCGGCTACCTGCTGCGGGGCATGGAGACGTTCCAGATGCAGAAGTACCTGGACTACGTCAACGTCATGTCCTACGACCTGCACGGCGCCTGGAACGAGTTCGTCGGGCCGAACGCCTCGCTCTTCGACGACGGCAAGGACGGCGAACTGGCCGCCGCCGGCGTCTACTCCACCTCCCAGTACGGCGGCGTCGGCTACCTCAACTCCGACTGGGCCTACCACTACTTCCGCGGCTCCATGCCGGCCGGCCGCATCAACATGGGCCTGCCGTACTACACCCGCGGCTTCAAGAACGTGCAGGGCGGCACCGACGGCCTGTGGGGCAAGGCCCCGGCCACCACCTGCCCGGCCGGCGCGGGGCTGACCAAGTGCGGTGACGGCGCCGTCGGCATCGACAACCTGTGGCACGACCTGGACACCAACGGTGTCGAGTCCCCCGCCGGGTCCAACCCGATGTGGCACGCGAAGAACCTGGAGAAGGGCGTCGTCGGCGACTACGTCACCAAGTACGGCTTCCCCGCCAACACCACCCTGACCGGCACCTACGTCCGCAAGTACGACTCCACCCTCGTGGCGCCCTGGCTGTGGAACGCCCAGAAGAAGGTCTTCCTCTCCACGGAGGACGAGCAGTCGGTGGCCGCCAAGGCCGACTACGTGGTCAACAAGGGCATCGGCGGCACCATGGTCTGGGAGCTGGCGGGCGACTACGCGTACAACGCCGCCAAGGGCCAGTACGAGATGGGCGACACCCTCACCACGACGATGTACGACAAGTTCAAGTCGGCCTCCCCCTACGGCGCCCAGCGCGCCACGATCACCATGCCGACCGAAGTGATCAAGGTGGACACGGAGTTCGGGCAGTTCCCGCTCGGCGACTCCAACTACCCCATCAGCCCGAAGCTGAAGATCACCAACCGCACCACGGCAACGCTGCCGGGCGGTACGGAGTTCCAGTTCGACTACTCCTCCTCCGCGCCGGGCAACGCCAAGGACCAGTCCGGCTGGGGCGCGAGCGTCATCCGCAGCGACCACACGGGCACCAACGTGGGCGGGCTGAAGGGCGACTACAACCGGGTCGCGCTCAAAATGCCGGCCTGGCAGTCACTGGCTCCCGGCGCCTCGGTGGAACTGGACTTCGTCTACTACCTGCCGACCTCGACCCCGTCCAACTGGACGGTGAGCTTCGGCGGCAGGACGTACGGCATCACCGGCGACCTGGCGCGCGGTGCGACGGTGGTGGAGCCGGGCGGTGCGACGCAGCCTCCGACCACGCCCCCGACGACCCCGCCGACGACACCTCCCACGACGCCGCCGACCACGCCTCCGGGCGGGACCTGCACGAACCCGGCGTACGTCGCGGGCCGGACCTACACCGGCGGCAGCCTCGTCTCGCACATGGGCCACACCTGGAAGGCCCAGTGGTGGACGCAGAACGAGGAGCCCGGCACCACGGGCGAGTGGGGGGTCTGGAAGGACCAGGGCGTCTGCTGACACCCCAAGCGGGCATGTGAGGTGTGAGGACCCGGTGGCCCGGCGGCCACCGGGTCCTCACATGTGCTCCTCGTACGATTCTGTGGTGGACACACAGGTCGCCGCGACCGTCGCGGACTTCGAGGAACACCGGCCCCGGATGTTCGGCATCGCGTACCGCATGCTCGGCTCCGCCGCGGAGGCCGAGGACACCGTCCAGGACGCCTGGCTGCGCTGGAGCTCCGCGGACCGCGCCGAGATCGAGCGCCCCGGGGCCTGGCTCGCCAAAGCCGTCACCCGGCTGTGCCTCAACCGCCTCGACTCGGCGCGGGCGCGGCGCGAGACGTACGTCGGCCCCTGGCTGCCGGAGCCGGTCCTCACCGGCGGCGGGGCGCTGGGCCCGCTGGATTCGGCGGAGCAGCGCGACGGCGTGTCGATGGCGCTGCTCGTGGTGCTGGAGCGGCTGACGCCGGTGGAGCGGGCGGTGTACGTGCTGCGCGAGGCCTTCGCGTACGGGCACCGGGAGATCGCCGACCTGCTGGACCTCTCCGAGGCCAACTGCCGCCAGCTCTACCGGCGGGCGGCGGCCCGGGTGACCGCGGATCCGGCAGCCGGGCCGAAACCGCGCTTCGCGCCGGATCCCGCGCAGTGGCAGGGCCTGGTGGAGACCTTCCTGGCGGCCGCGCGCAGCGGGGACCTGGCCCGGCTGGAGAGCCTGCTCGCGGCCGACGCCCGGTACGTGGCGGACGGCGGCGGCATCGTCAGCGCGGCACGGCGGCCGATCCTGGGGCGGGAGAACGTGGCCCGCTTCCTGCTGGGCGCGCTGGAGAGGTACGTGGCGGATCTGCCGGTCTCCTCCACCGAGGTCAACGGGGCGCCCGCGCTGGTCTTCGGCGAGGTGGCGGTGTTGGTCGTGGAATTCGAGAACGGGCTGGTCAGCGGCCTGCGGACGGTACTCAATCCGGAGAAGCTGGAATTTCTCCTGCGCCAGTTGTCACATTCCTGAACGCTGTCCGGTCCCAGCTGGTGAACCCACCCACGAGGGAAGGAACGGACACCATGAGCAGCGGCAAGAACACCGTCCTCGTCACCGGCGGCACCGGGAACCTGGGCGCGTTGGTCGTGACACGGTTGCGGGACGCGGGCCACGAGGTGCGCGTCCTGAGCCGGCACGCCGCGGACTACCCGGTCGACCTGCGCGACGGCAGCGGACTGGACGCGGCGATGGCGGGCGCGCAGGTGGTCGTGCACTGCGCGACCACCCCGCGCGGCGGTGACGACGTCGCCGCCGGGCACCTCGTGGAGGCGGCCCGGCGGGCCGGGACGGTCACGAACATCCTCTACATCTCGATCGTCGGGGTGGATGTGGTGCCCGTCGGCTACTACAAGATCAAGCTGAAGGTGGAGCGGATCCTGGAGCGGTCGGGGCTGGGCGTGACCATCCTGCGCACGACGCAGTTCCACGATCTGGTGGCCCAGGTGGTGGGAGCGGTCTCGAAGCTTCCGGTGGCGCCGTTGCCGAACGGGGTCCGGGTGCAGCCGATCGCGGTCGAGGAGGTCGCGGACCGGATGGCGGAGCTCGCGGTCCCGGTCCCGGCCGGGCGGGTCGCGGACATGGGCGGCCCGGAGATCCACACCCTGACGGAGCTGGGCCGCGCGTACCTGACGGCCATCGGCCGCCGGCGCCGGGTGGTGCCGCTGCCGCTGGCCGGGAAGGCGTACGCGGGCTTCAGGCGCGGCGGGAACCTGACGCCCGCGCACGCGGTGGGCAAGGTGACCTTCGCCGAGTTCCTCGCGCGGCGGGCGGCGGCCGCGGACGGCCGCTGATCAGCGCCGGGGAAGCCTGTCGAGGGCAGCGGTGAAAGCGGAGTCCCGGCGCCGGTCGAACTCCTCCTCGGTGAAGACCGGGGTGGTGTGGCCGACCGGGATGCCCGGGCCGTCGAAGGTCTTCCCGGCGGCGGTCAGGAACTGTTCGTTGGGCAGGCCGAGGCTCCAGCCGTTGGGGAGGGTGCGGCCCAGGACGTCGGAGAAGACCCCCTGGGTCGGCTGCCCGATGCGGATCGTCCGGCCGGGGCGGTCGAGGAGGGCCTGGGTGAAGGTCTCGCCCGCGCTGACGGTGGATCCGCCGGTCAGCACGGCGATCGGGCCGGTGTAGCGGGGGGCCCGGGCGGGCTGGACATGAAGGGGCTGCGGGCGGGTGAACCGGGTGGCGTCGGCGGGGTCGTTGCGCACGCGCTTGGCGTAGGCGAAGTACGGGCGGTCCGTGAGCCGGGCCGCGAGCTGGAGGCCGAGTGCGTCATGGCCGCCGCCGTTGATCCGCAGGTCGATGACCAGGCCGCGCAGGCGGGCGGTGCGCTCGGCGGTGAACACGGTGTCCAGGGCGCGGTTCAGCTCGGCGCTCTCGGCGGCGAAGTCCCCGCTCCCGGTGTAGCCGCTGAAGCCGGAGAGCCGCAGGTAGCCGCGGCCGTCGGGGAGGTCGGCGTAGGAGATCCGGCCCTGGGCGAACTCCTGGGGCGCGCGTCCGGCGAGGTCCACGTCCTGGATGTACGCCTTGACCCGCGTGTCGAGTTCCCGGCTGGGGATGGCGGTGCCCGGGCGGCCCTCGGCGAAGAACCGGTCGCCGGCGAGGAGGCGGACGTGGGCGTCGTGGAGGGGGGCGAGCATCTCCTGGAAGACGGCGAAGAGTTCGGCGTCGGTGGTGCCGGCGTGCACACGGGGACGCTGGCGGTCGCGCACCGCGTTCCAGTCGATGCCCTTGGCGGCGAAGAAGGGGTAGTTCTCCGCGAAGGTCTGCCAGAACACGTCGAAGGTGGCGACCGGGTCCGCGGCAGGGCCGGGGGCCGGGGCATCGCGGCACCGGTCGGGCAGGGCGGCGAGGCGGCGGGTGGCCCGGTCGCCTACGGAGCCGTCGATGTGCACCGACCCGGGGCGCACGGTGAGGACCTCGCCGTCCTCGGTGGCGTAGCGGAAGGGGCCGCCGCCCGGAAGCCGCCGGGCGCTCTCGCCGGGCAGGCAGCTGACGCCGGTGAGCTGGTACTCCTGGAGGCGGCCGGACTCCACGCGCAGCACGGTGCCGTAGCCGTCGAGCTGCCATACGCCGACGGGACTCGCGGCCGTGGCACCCGCGGCCCCGGCGGGGCCGGCGGGGCCGGCGAGGGTGGCCGCGAGGGCGAGGAGCACGGCGGTGGCGGCCGTGCGGCGGAGCGCGCGCCCGGGTGTGCGTGTGCTGGTTGTGCTGGTCATCGTGCCGTCCCCGTTCGACGAAGTCCCTTGCTGGTGCCCAGGATCCGGGGCGCCGAGGGGGCAGGAACATCCGGCGGCCCACCCGGCCGGGGTGGGGGTAACCCGACGGCCGCGGGCGGGACTCAGCCGAACAGCACCGCCTGGGCCGCCTCGCGGGCGGCGAGGCGGGCGCCCGCCAGGACCGCCGGGTCGCCGAGGGCGGTGGCGCGGACCTCGGTGGTGACCGGGGTCAGGGTGGTCAGCCGGCGGGCGACCCGGGCGGCGAGGTCGGGCCCGCCCGCGCGGCCGAGTTCGCCGCCGAGGACCACGCAGCCGGGGTCGAGGATGGCCGTCACGGCCGCCGCGCCGAGGGCGAGCCGCTCGGCGAGGGCGTCGAGGAAGGCCTCCCCGGCGGCGCCCGCGACGGCTTCCTCGGCCGGGCCGTGGAAGCCGTGTTCCGCCGCCAGGGCGGTCACGGCGGCGCGGCTGGCGAGGGCGTGGAACCCGCCGTCGCAGTCGGTGGCCGAGGGCAGTGCGCCGGTGCCGGGCACCGGGAGGAAGCCGATCTCGCCCGCCCCGCCGGAGGCGCCCCGGCGCAGCCGTCCGTCCAGGACCACGGCCGCGCCGACGCCCGCGCCGAGCCACAGCAGGACGAAGGAGTCGATGTCCCGGGCGGCGCCCAGGCGCTGTTCGGCCAGGGCCGCCAGGTTGGTCTCGTTCTCCACCACCACCTTGGCCGGCAGCCGCCGTTGCAGGGCCGCCACCAGGTCCCGGTGCCAGGACGGCAGTCCGATGGTGTCGCCGAGTTCGCCGCTGGCCGGGGCGACCAGGCCGGGGGCGCCGACGACGACGGTGTGCAGGCGGTCCGCGCCGGCCGTGCGGGCCAGGCCGACGAGCCGGTCCACGGCTTCCTCGACCGCGTCGACCGGGAGCGGCGCCTGGGCCAGGGGGTTGCCGAGCAGGTCCGCGACGACCGCGGTCGCGCTGTCGGTACGTACGTCCAGTGCGGCCAGGTAGGCCCGTCGGGCGACGATCCCGTACAGCCGGGCGTTGGGGCCGCGCCGCTGTTCGCCGGACTCTCCCACGACCTCGATGAGCCCGGCCTCGGTGAGTCGTTCCACGAGGTCGGCGACGGAGGGGCGGGAGAGGCCGGTCAGCTTCTTGAGCTGGGGGGCCGTCAGCGCGCCCTCGTCCTGGAGGAGTCCCAGCGCGAGGCGGTCGTTGATGGCCCGGGCCGTACTGGGCGAAGCGGGGGAAGTCACGGCGCCCATCTTAGGGAGCTGCGAGGCCTAACTATCAGGCAGGGTCCCTGATAGTTTATGGCCCATGACCGGGGAAACCGACCTCAGCCCGGCGCGACTGCGCCATGCCCGCCTCGCCATCGCCGCCGTCTTCTGCGCCCACGGCGCGGTGACGGGCTCCTTCGCCACCCGCATCCCCTGGATCCAGGAGCATTCCCAGCTCAGCTCGGGCACCCTGGGCCTGGCCCTCGCCTTCCCCGCCCTCGGTGCGGCGCTCGCGATGCCGCTGGCCGGCCGGCTGGGCCACCGCTTCGGCGCCCGAGCCGCCCTGCGGGGCCTGCTGGCGATGTGGACCCTGTCGCTGATCCTCCCGAGCCTCGCCCCGAACCTGGTGGCGCTGTGCTTCGCCCTCTTCGTCTACGGGGCCACCTCCGGGATGGCGGACGTGGCGATGAACGCGCTCGGCGTGGAGACCGAGAACCGGCTCGGCCGCTCGATCATGTCCTCGCTGCACGGCATGTGGAGCGCGGGCGCGCTGGCCGGCTCGGCCGCCGGTACGGTCGCCGCGCACGCCGGCGCCGACGCGCGGCTGCACCACCTGGTCGCCGCCCTGGCATTGACGGTGGCCGGGCTGGTCGCCGTACGGGGCGTGCTGGACCTGCGGCCCGGCCAGGACGCGCAGGCGCCGCCGCACTTCGCGCTGCCCCCCAAGTCCGCGCTGTTCATCGGGGCGATCGGCTTCTGCGCGGTCTTCGCGGAGGGCGCGAGCATGGACTGGTCCGCCGTGTACCTGCGGGACGTGCTGCACACCGAGGCGGGGCTCGCGGCCGCCTCCACCACGGCGTTCGCGCTGACCATGACGGTGGCCCGGCTCGCCGGGGACCGGGTGGTGGACCGGTTCGGCGCGGTACGCACGGTCCGCGCGGGCGGCGCACTGGCCACCGCGGGCGGGCTCCTGGTGATCGGGGTCCGGCACCCGGCCGCGGCGATGGCCGGCTTCGGGCTGATCGGGCTCGGCATCGCGGTGGTGGTCCCGCTGGCCTTCGCGGCCGCGGCGCGCAGCGGGCCGGCCCCGGCGCAGGCCATCGCCGGTGTCGCGACCATCACGTACACCTCGGGGCTGATCGCCCCGTCGGCGATCGGCGCGGTGGCCGACGCGAGCTCGCTGGTGGTGTCGTTCGGCCTGGTCACGCTGTTGGCGTTCGCGCTGATAGCGGGAGCCGCCGTACTGCGCCGGCGGCCCACGATGGGCGGGGCGGTCGCTGCCAATCGGGACGAACCTGCCGGTATCCAGCCGTAATATGGCCGCTGGCCGCGCGGCGGCCCGGAAGCTTGACCCGGTACCGGACAACCCGGATATGCCGGACGACGACGGAAGTGGTGGAACATGGGCCTCGGCGTGCGCTGGACCCTGCACGGAGACGGGCGGACGCCCGCCCCCGGCGCGGTGGTCCGGCCGGACGAGCGGCTGTCGTGGCCGCGTACCGCAGGGCTGGGCGCCCAGCACGTCGTGGCCATGTTCGGGGCGAGTTTCGTGGCGCCGGTGCTCATGGGCCTGGACCCGAACCTGGCCATCATGATGTCCGGCGTCGCGACGGTGATCTTCCTGCTCGCGACGCGCGGCCGGGTTCCCTCGTACCTGGGATGCTCGCTCTCCTTCGTGGGTGTCGCGGCGGCGATCCGGGCGGGCGGCGGGGACAGCGCGGTGGTCACCGGCGCGGTGTTCGTCGTCGGCGTGGCGCTGTTCCTGGCGGGGCTCGCGGTCCAGCGGTTCGGCGCACGGATCATCCACGCCGCGATGCCGCCGGTGGTGACGGGCGCGGTCGTGATGCTGATCGGCTTCAACCTGGCGCCGGTGACGGCCTCGACGTACTGGCCCCAGGACCAGTGGACGGCGCTGCTGACGATGCTGTTCACCGGGCTGGCCGTGGTCTGCCTGCGCGGCTTCTGGTCGCGCATCGCGATCTTCCTCGGCCTGCTCTTCGGGTACGGCATCTCATGGGTCTTCGACCGGGTCTTCGGGAAGATCCACTCCCCGGCGGGCGGGCCGGAGGCCGTGGACCACTGGCGGCTCGACCTCTCCGGTGTCGGCAAGGCCGACTGGATCGGTCTGCCGACCTTCCACGCGCCGTCCTTCGAGTGGTCGGCGATCCTGATCGCGCTGCCCGTGGTGATCGCGCTGATCGCCGAGAACGCCGGGCACATCAAGGCGGTCGGCGAGATGACCGGCGATCCGCTCGACGACAAGCTCGGCACGGCCATCGCGGCCGACGGCGCCGCGTCGATGCTCTCCACGGCGGTGGGCGGGCCGCCGAACACCACGTACTCCGAGAACATCGGCGTCATGGCCGCCACGCGGGTCTACTCGACGGCCGCGTACTGGGCGGCGGCGGGCTTCGCGCTGCTGTTCGGGCTGTGCCCCAAGTTCGGCGCGGTCGTCGCCGCGATCCCGGGCGGGGTGCTCGGCGGGATCACCGTCATCCTGTACGGGATGATCGGCCTGCTCGGCGCGCAGATCTGGATCAACGGACGGGTGGACCTGCGCAATCCGCTGAACCTGGTGCCGGCCGCGGCGGGCATCATCATCGGCATCGGCGGGGTCCAGCTGCACATCTCCGACAGCTTCGAGCTCGGTGGCATCGCCCTCGGCACGATCGTGGTGATCACCGGGTACCACACGCTGCGGTACTTCGCCCCCGCGCACCTGAAGCAGCAGGAGCCGCTGCTCGACGCGGGCACCTCCGGGTACGACGAACCCGACGGCGACGCCGCTCAGGACAAGCGGGGTTGACGAAGCTTCGCCCGAACCGGGGAAGCGTACGGCCAAGTTCCCCGCACGAGCCGCCGCGGCTGCGACGCTGCCACCATGGAAGCGGTACTCGCGCGGATGCGCGCCCTGGACGAGCGGCTCCCCGCGCAGGACGGTGTGGCCGTCTTCAACCGGGTGTACCTGACGGTGACGCAGGCCCTGCACCGGCAGGTGCAGCGCGGGGAGTTCCCGGCGCCCCGGGCGGCGCGGACGCTGAGCGTGCGGTTCGCCGAGCGCTACCTGACGGCGGTGGAGGCGGACCGGGCTCCGGCGTGCTGGCGCCCGCTGTTCCAGTACCGCCGCCACCCGGGCATCCGGCCGCTGCAGTACGCGCTGGCCGGGATCAACGCCCACATCGGGCACGACCTCGCGCTCGCGGTGGTCTCCACCTGCCGGGCCCTGGACTGCGAGCCCCGGGCCCTGGAAGCGGACTTCGACCGGGTCGGGGACACCCTGGTCTCGCTGGAGGAGCGCATCCGCGAGGACCTGATGCCGGGCCCGGACCTGCTGGAGATCGCCGACCCGCTGACCCACCTGCTCGGCTCGTGGAGCCTGGACCGGGCGCGCTCCGGCGCCTGGGCGGCGGCCCGCCTGCTGTGGACCCTGCGCCGCTCCCCCGACCTGGCGGAGGAGTTCACGCAGTCGCTGGACGCCGGCGTCGGCCTGGTGGGCCGCTGCCTGCTCACTCCGACCTCCCTGAAACCCCGCGCGGCCTGCGCGTACGTCTCCCAGCCCGCCCGGGTGCACGACGCCTCGCGCGAAAGCCGCTGAGGTGTGGGCATGAGAACGGGCCGCCGCCGCGTCGTGCGCGGGGGCGGCCCGTGGTCACGGGGCCTGGAGGGATCAGTCCTCCGGGAGTTCGACCGGGGCGATCTCGTCGTAGAGGTCGCCCGGGCCCGGGTTGGTGGCGTCCGTGGAGCCGCCGAGGTGGTGCATCACGCCCCAGACCGCGTTGAGGGCCGTCTGGACCGCGCCCTCCGCCCAGCCCGCCGTCCAGGAGATGTCGTCGCCCGCGAGGAAGATGCCGCGCTTGTCCTCGGGGAGGCGGTCCTGCATGAAGTGGGTGAACAGGCGGCGCTGGTAGCGGTAGTGGCCCGGGAGGTTGGCCTTGAACGCGCCCATGAAGTAGGGCTCGTTCTCCCAGGACACCGTCACCGGGTTGCCGATGATGTGGCGGCGGATGTCGACCTTCGGGTAAATCTCGCCGAGGGACTTCAGCATGACCTCCATCCGCTCGTTCGCGGAGAGCGGCAGCCACTTCAGGCTGTCGTCGCACCACGTGTACGAGAGGCAGATGACGGCCGGCTTGTCCGGGCCGTTGTCCAGGAGGTACGTGCCGCGGGTCATCCGGTCCGTGAGGGTCATCGACATGACGTCGCGGCCCGTCTCCTCGTCCTTGTCGAGCCAGAAGGGGCGGTCGACCGGGATGAAGAGCTTGCTGGACTCCATGTAGTGGGTGCGCTCGATCGCCGTCCAGTGGTCGATCGGGAAGAGCGTGTCGTCGCACGCGATCTTCGACAGGAGCATCCAGGACTGGGCCGTGAAGATCGCGGCGCGGTACGTGCGGATGTCGCCGGACGCGTCCGTCACCGTGATGCGGTTGCCCGCCGTGCGGTGCAGGCGGGTGACCGCCGGACGCGGGGCGCCGTCGTGCAGGATGGACAGCGAGGTGCCCTGGGCCCAGTGGACGATCTTCTCGGGCTCGCGCTCCCACAGGCGCAGCGGGAGCTGCTGCGAGCCGCCCACGATGCCGCGGTGGTGGTCGTCGGCCTCGGTGTAGACGACGCGCAGGATCTCCAGGATGGAGTTCGGGAAGTCGGTGTCCCAGCCGCCCGTGCCGAAGCCGACCTGGCCGAAGATCTCGCGCTTGCGGAAGGACTGGAAGGCTTCGGACTTGCAGAGGAAGCCGTAGAAGGTCTCGTCGTCGAGCTTCTCGACGAGCTTCGCCCAGATCTCGCGGATGCGCGGGACGTCCCGCTCGCGCATCGCGGTGTTCATGTCGGAGAAGTCGGCGCCCTCGTCCAGGCAGGCGTTCCACGCGGCGGACACGTCGCGGTAGACCTGCGGCAGGTCGGCGATGGTCTCGGCGTAGTGGGTCTCGCCCTTGAGGTCGACGACCGTGGAAGGGGTGGACTCGGCGAGCGGGTTCGGGAAGGGCTCCGTGACCAGGCCGACGAGGTCGATGTAGTGCTGGAGGGCGGTGGAGGACGGCGGGAAGCGCATGGCGCCCATCTCCGCGGTCAGTTCCTCGGTGCCGGCGCCCTCGAAGCCGACGGTGCGCAGCCGGCCGCCGATCTGGTCGGCCTCGTAGACGACGGGCTTGAGGCCCATCTTCATCAGCTCGTACGCCGAGATGATGCCCGACAGCCCGCCGCCGATGACGGCGACCTCGGTGCCGTGCTCCGTCGCCGGTATCTGGCCGAGGCCGGCCGGGTGGGCGAGGAAGTCGTCGTACGCGTAGGGGAAGTCCGGCCCGAACATGGTGATCGGCGGCTGTCCGTCGCTGTGCGGGACGGCGGTGGTGGGCACCGTGGACGTCATGGGGTACGGCTCCTTGCGGGGTCGGGCAGGGGGAGGGGTCAGACGAGGGAGGCGTACAGCCCCGGGCGCCGGTCGCGCAGGTACGGGTTGGTCTCGCGCGAGGCGTGCAGCAGCTCGGGGTCGGCCTCGCCGAACACCAGCTCCTCACCGCGGCCGGCCCGGGTCCGGGTGACCCCGTCGGGGCTCGCCAGGCAGCTGAGTCCGACGAACTCGAACTCGCCTTCCGGGCCGGTGCGGTTGACGTACGCGATGTACATCTGGTTCTCGAAGGCCCGTACGGGGACGAGCTGTTCGGCGACGAACTGGAACGGGTGCATCTGCGCGGTCGGCACCAGGAGGAGGTCGGTGCCGGCGAGCGCGTGCGCCCGTACGTTCTCCGGGAACTCCACGTCGTAGCAGATCATGAGACCGATGCGCAGGCCCCCGAGGTCCGCCTGGACGACGGGGGTGTCGCCGGGGGTGAAGGCCTCCTGCTCGAAGCAGCCGAAGAGGTGGGTCTTGCGGTAGTTCGCGAGCGCGGTGCCGTCGGGGCCGATGAGCTGGGCCGCGTTGTATACCGCCTCCCCCGCCCGCTCCGGGTAGCCGTACAGGACGGCCAGGCCGTGGCGGCGGGCGATCTCGCCGATGGCGCGGGCGGACATGCCGTCGGCCGGTTCGGAGAGACGGGCGATGTCCTGCACGTCCAGCGCGTAGCCGGTCAGGAACATCTCCGAGGTCACGAGGAGCCCGGCCCCGCCCTGTGCGGCGCGCGCCGCGGCCTCGTCGAGCGCCTTGAGGTTCTCGGCGGTGTCGCCGAGCCGTCCGGAGCTCTGGAGGAGTGCGGTGCGCAGCGGGGGCATGAGCGTACCTCTGTGGCAGAAGGGGTGGGGGTCATCAAACGGTACGTTTGTGCGTTCGACCGCGACAAGCCGCGACCGTTGCGCTCCGCGCATCGAATCGTTGCGTGTTTCCGGGCCTGTGCGGCGATTCGTTGCGCGGAGGCCCGTAGTGACCCCGTGGCGACCCCCGTCGCCCCTGCTGCGGGGAGTCTACGAGGCTGCGCGGAAGGCCGGGTCCGCGCTCAGCCTGCACAGGTCGTCGAGGATGTCGGGGGTGTGGTTGGAGACGACGCGGCCGCTCCAGGTGTCGCACAGGGCGGGGACGACGAGCGGGCCGGCGTGGTGGGGGCCGGTGGCCTCGTAGGCGCGGCGCAGTGCGGCGTGGCCGGCGGAGGGGGCGGCGGAGTCCGCGCCGAGGAGGGTGGTGGCGACGGAGCCCTCCAGGCCGAGGAGGGTCAGCGCGCGGGACACGCTCAGGGAGAGCGGACACCCGGCGGAGAGGTACAGGCGGTAGCGGTGCGGCACCGGCGAGAAACCGGTCCCGATGCGGCCGCGCAGGACCGGGGCCGGTCCGGTACGGGGCAGATGCGCCGGCGGGACGGGGGCCGCGGACGCGGAGGCGGCTCCGGCTCCGGCCTGCGGCGGGGCGGGCTGGGACGCGGCGCACTCGGGCTGGGGCAGAGCGGACTGGGACACGGCGGTCTGGGACATGGCTCTCCTGTGGGCGGCAGCGCGGGCGGAAGTGGGCGGAAGCGGGCGGAAGCGGGGAGATCCCCGGGTCGGCGGAGATCCGCGGGTGCGGAGGATCCGATGACCCGGGGGACCCGGAGGTTCGGGTCCGGGATCCCGGGGGTCCGGGATCCCCGGGGTCCGGGATCCCCGGGGTCCGGGATCGATCCCGGGATATGGGCGATCAGCGCTCCAGGCGGGGAGCGCCGCTCCGGACGGGGATCAGCGCTCCGGGCCGGGAACACCGCTCCGGACGGGGAGCACCGCTCCAGGCCACGACCAGCGCTCCAAACGGGAAGCACCACTCCAGGCCGGGAGCACCGCTCCAGGCGGGGATCACCGCTCCAGGCGGGGATCACCGCTCCAGGGAGACCGGCGGGGCCGGGGAGGTCAGCCGCGCGCGGCGAATGCGCTGCACACGCGCAGGAGGTCGATGTGCAGGCGCCGGGTCAGCCACCAGCGGCGGAGGGTCCGTGCCCCCGCGCTCGCCGTCCAGGCCTGCTCCACCGGTGCCGTCCCGTCCCGCCCTCGGTGCCCCGCCCCCGGATGGTTAGGCTTTCCGGGGCGGGCACATGTGCGCATGTCCTTCGTGGCCGTCTCCCCGCAGTCTCGCGGTGGCGCCGGGGGCCGTCAAGAAGGCGGTCACCGCCCACTCGGCGCACCGCTCGACGCCGACGGAAGGAAACTCCCCCTCCATGTCTCTAGAGACCCCGTCCGGTACGGCCCTCGACGCGACCCTCGACAACCCCGTCTGGGCGGCGCTGACCGGCCCGCACCGCGGCTTCGCCGAGACCGGGCCGCAGGGGCTCGCCGCCCGCTACAGCGCCGACGCGTCGCCGTTCGCCGCGCTCGCCGACCCGGCGGACCCGCGGGCCTGGGCCGATCTGGCCGAGCTGACCGGCCCCGGGGAGGGCGTCTGGGTCACCGGGCTGCTGACCCCGCCGGCCGGATGGGTCACGGTCGCGTCGGTGCCGGGCGTACAGATGGACGGACGGGCGGTACGGGCCGAGGCCGACCCCGAAGCGGTCCGGCTGGGCCCCGCCGACGTACCGGAGATGCTGGAGCTGGTCTCGCTGACCAGACCTGGACCGTTCTTCGACCGCACCATCGAGCTGGGCACGTACCTCGGGCTCCGGCACGAGGGCCGGCTCGTCGCGATGGCCGGCGAGCGGATGCGCCCGGCCGGCTGGTCGGAGATCAGCGCGGTGTGCACCCATCCCGCACACCGCGGCAAGGGGCTGGCCGCGCGGCTGGTCCGCGCGGTCGCCGCCGCCGTCCGCGAGCGCGGGGACAGCCCGTTCCTGCACGCGGCCGCGGAGAACGCCCCGGCGATACGGCTCTACGAGGCGATGGGTTTCACCGTGCGCAGCGAGCCGCATTTCATCGGGCTTCGCACCCCCGAAAAGAAGCCTTAACACTGGTTAACACGACTTAACACAAAGGCCGTTGCATACGGCAGGCACCTCGCATAGCGTCCGAACGGGCCGGGCGATGAACACCGGGGACGGGGAGGAGGCGGACGTGATCGCACAGACGAGAAGCGCCCACCACCCCACCACCCCGGTGCCGGGCGCGGGCCAGGCAGTCCTCTGCGAGAACTGCCTGGCCCCGCGCGGCCTGCCACCGCGAGGCCTGCCACCGCACGGCCCTGCACCCGCTCCCACCGCCCCGCGCTCGCTGCGCCCCGGGCGTCTGGTGCGGCTGCATTCCCGGGCCCACATCGACCTTCAGCGGGTGGCCGCCGCACTCTGTCGTTCCTGATCCGCGTCTCCTTCGCCGCGCCGCGCCGCGCCGCCCCACCGGCTGCCCGGCGAGCCCGTACGCCCCGATCAGGAAGGCACCCCGGCATGCCCGCTCCCTCCTCCCCCACGGTCCACCTCGCCGTCGCCCTCGACGGCGCGGGCTGGCACCCGGCCGCCTGGCGCGAACCGGGCGCGGGCGCCGACCGGTTGTTCAGCGCCGCCCACTGGGCCGCGCAGGTCGCCGAGGCCGAGTCCGGCCTGCTGGACTTCGTCACCTTCGAGGACTCCCTCGCCCTGCAGTCCACGGACCCCGCCGAGCCCGACGGCCGCACCGACCAGGTACGCGGCCGGCTCGACGCGGTACTGACCGCCGCCCGGGTGGCCCCGCTGACCCGGCACATCGGGCTGGTGCCGAGCGTGAGCGCCACCCACACCGAGCCGTTCCACGTTTCCAAGGCCGTGGCCACCCTGGACTACGTCAGCGCCGGACGCGCTGGCCTGCGCGTGCAGATCTCCGAACGCCCCGACGAGGCACGGCATTTCGGCCGGCGAACCGACATCGGGACGACCGCCGGGCTGTACGCCGAGGCGGCCGACCACATCGAGGTGGTCCGCCGGCTGTGGGACAGCTGGGAGGACGACGCCGAGATCCGGGACGCCGCCACCGGCCGCTTCGTCGACCGCGCCAAGCTCCACCCCGTCGACTTCGAGGGACGCCACTTCAGCGTCCGGGGTCCGTCCATCACGCCGCGGCCGCCGCAGGGCCAGCCCCTCGTCACCGCGCTCGCCTCCGACCCCGCCGCCCTCCCGCTCCTCGCGCACGGCGCCGACCTCGGCTACCTGACCCCGCGCGACGCGGACCAGGCGCGCTCCGCCGTCGCCGCGGTGCGCGCGGCGAGGGAGGAGGCCGGGCGCGCCGCGGAGCCGCTGCACCTGTTCGGGGACGTCGTCGTGTTCCTCGACGAGGCGCCGGTGGTCGCGGAGCGTCGGCTCCAGCGCCTGGACGCCGCGCACGGATCGGCGTACACGAGCGACGCCCACGTCTTCACGGGCACCCCGGAGCAGCTCGCGGACCTGCTGCTGGAGTGGCGCCGGGCGGGGCTGTCCGGCTTCCGGCTGCGCCCCGGGGTGGCGGCGCACGACCTGCCGGCCATCACCCGCGGCCTGGCCCCCGAACTGCGCCGGCGGGGGCTGCTGCGGCGCGCGTACGAGGCCTCCTCGCTCCGCGGCCTGCTGGGTCTCCCCCGCCCGGCGAACCGGTACGCGGCCGCCTAGTGCCCTGACCGGGCCTTCGCACCCGACCCGACCGACCCACCGTCGGCTCCGAGAGACCGAAAGACGGGAACGACCATGAGCAGGCCGCTCAAGCAGATCCATCTCGCGGCGCACTTCCCCGGGGTCAACAACACCACCGTGTGGAGCGATCCGGCTGCCGGGAGCCACATCGAGTTCAGTTCCTTCGCGCACTTCGCGCGGACCGCCGAACGCGCCAAGTTCGACTTCCTCTTCCTCGCCGAGGGTCTGCGCCTGCGCGAACAGGGCGGCGAGATATACGACTTGGACGTGGTCGGGCGACCGGACACCTTCACGGTCCTGGCCGCGCTCGCCGCCGTCACCGAGCGCCTCGGCCTGACCGGCACGATCAACTCCACCTTCAACGAGCCGTACGAGGTGGCCCGGCAGTTCGCCAGCCTCGACCACTTGTCGGGCGGCCGGGCCGCGTGGAACGTGGTCACGTCCTGGGACGCGTTCACCGGCGAGAACTTCCGGCGCGGCGGTTTCCTGCCGCGCGAGGAGCGCTACTCCAGGGCCCGGGAGTTCCTGGCCGTCGCGGGCGGTCTGTTCGACGCCTGGGACGGCGGGGAGATCCGCGCCGACGCGGCTTCGGGGACCTTCCTGCGGGACGCGGCCGCCGGCGCCTTCGCCCACCGCGGTCGGCACTTCGACATCTCCGGGCACTTCAACGTGCCGCGCAGCCCCCAGGGCCGGCCGGTGATCTTCCAGGCGGGTGATTCCGAGGAGGGCCGGGAGTTCGCCGCGGCCGACGCCGACGCGATCTTC
Source organism: Streptomyces sp. NPDC060031 (assembly GCF_042736805.1). Taxonomy (NCBI): domain Bacteria; kingdom Bacillati; phylum Actinomycetota; class Actinomycetes; order Kitasatosporales; family Streptomycetaceae; genus Streptomyces; species Streptomyces sp. NPDC060031. The sequence goes on along the minus strand of NZ_JBHWVM010000020.1, from coordinate 64,629 downwards.
AGCCGGTACGGCACCCTGGAGGCGGGCCGCGCCTTCTACGCCGACGTCAAGGGCCGGCTCGCGCGGTACGGCCGTACTCCCGACCAGCTGAAGATCCTGCCGGCGGCGACCTTCGTGCTCGGCGACACCGACGCCGAGGCGCGGGAGCTGGCCCACGAGGTGCGGCTCAAGCAGGTCAGCGGGGCCACGGCGATCAAGTACCTGGAGCACGTCTGGAACCGGGACCTGTCGGGCTACGACCCGGACGGCCCGCTCCCGGACGTCGACCCGGACCCGGGCGAGAACACCATCGCGCTCGGGCGGGCCAGCGTCCGGCAGTTCCGTGATCCGCTGGCCGTCGCCAAGGAGTGGCGGGAGCTGGCGGCCGCCCGGAACCTGTCGATCCGGGAGCTGGTGATCGAGACCACCGGGCGGCAGACCTTCGTCGGATCTCCCGCCACGGTCGCCGGGGCCATCGACCACCTGGTCCAGCAGGACGCGGCCGACGGGTTCATCCTCGTACCGCACCTCACGCCCGGCGGGCTCGACGCGTTCGCGGACACCGTGGTGCCGCTGCTCCAGGAACGGGGGGTGTTCCGGAGCGAGTACACCGGGCCCACGCTGCGCGACCACCTGGGCCTCGGCGCGCCACGCACCCTCGCCGCCGCCGAACACTGAGGCCGCCGAACGCTGAGGCCGCTGAACACTGAGGCCGCCGGACACCGGGGCGGCCCCACACCGAGGAGGAGCACGACCATGACCGGTATTCCGCTCGGGGTCCTGGACCTCGTCCCGATCTCGTCCGGCGCCACCGCCGCCGACGCACTGCGGGGCAGCATCGACCTCGCCCGGCAGGCCGAGCGGCTCGGCTACGCGCGCTACTGGTTCGCCGAGCACCACCTCAACCCCGGGGTCGCCGGGACCTCGCCGGCCGTCGTGCTGGCGCTGACCGCCTCGGCCACGTCCACGATCCGGATCGGTTCGGGCGCGGTCCAGCTGGGACACCGCACCGCGCTGTCGACGGTGGAGGAGTTCGGCCTGATCGACGCGCTGCACCCGGGCCGTCTCGACCTGGGCCTGGGCCGCTCGGCGGGCCGTCCGCCGCAGCGCACCGGGCAGGCCCCGGCCGCGCCGCCGGGCGGTCACACCACGGCGAACGGGCTGCGCATTCCAGCGCCGTTCTCCTTCGCGCACCTGCGCGAGCACCCGCGGGTGGCGCTGCAGCAGCGGCTGCTGAACCTGCCGGGGGGCGAGCCGCAGGACTACGCCGGGCAAGTGGGGGACGTACTGGCCCTGTTGCACGGGGAGTACCGCTCGCCGGAGGGGGTGGAGGCGCATGCCGTGCCGGGTGAGGGCGCCGAGGTGGAGGTGTGGATCCTGGGCAGCAGCGGCGGGGTGAGTGCGGAGACCGCCGGCGCCAACGGGCTCCGGTTCGCGGCCAATTACCACGTCAGCCCGGCGAGCGTGCTGGAGGCGGCCGAGGGTTACCGGGCGGCCTTCAAGCCGTCCGCCGCGCTGGACCGGCCGTACCTGACGGTCTCGGCCGACGTGGTGGTGGCGCCGGACGATGCCACGGCGCGGGAGCTGGCCACCGGGTACGGGCCCTGGGTACGCAGCATCCGTACGGCCGAGGGCGCGATCCCCTACCCGACGCCGGACGAGGCCCGTGCGCTGACCGGGAGTTGGACGGCGGCGGACCACACGCTGGTCGCCGACCGGGTGGAGACCCGGTTCGTCGGCTCCCCCGCGACGGTGGCCGACCACCTGGAGCGCCTCCAGGAGGCCACCGGAGCCGATGAGTTGCTCATCACCACGATCACGCACGATCACGCCGACCGGGTCCGCTCGTACCGGCTTCTGGCGCAGGAGTGGGACCGGCGGCGGTAATCGGGGTCCACTTTGCCCACGGCAGGTTTCGGGGCGCGCTGCGCGGTCAGACGCGGGACAATCCACGGAAAGGAACTGCCATGACCGACGTCACCCACCTGCCCGGCTCCGCGATGCACCACTGGCAGTGGCAGTCCCACGCGGCCTGCCGCGACCTGGGCTCGGCCCGCTTCTTCCACCCCGCCGGCGAGCGGGGCGAGGACCGCGAGGACCGCGACGAGGCGGCGAAGCGCGTATGCGCCTCCTGCCCGGTCCGCACGGCCTGCCTGGCCCACGCCCTGCGCACCCGGGAACCCTTCGGCGTCTGGGGCGGCCTGACGGAGGAGGAACGCCACACCCTCCTCACCGCCCCGGGCTCGCCCCGCCGCAGCGCGTACGCGCCGGTCAGGCAGGGGCGCCCGAGGTGAAGCGGCGCAGGAGGGGGGAGAGGACCAGGACGGACTTGGTGCGCTCCACGAAGGGCTCGCCCGCGATGCGTTCCAGGACCCGCTCGAAGTGGCGCATGTCGGAGGCGAAGACCTGGACGAGGGCGTCCGCGTCGCCGGTGACGGTCGACGCGGACACCACCTCGGGGTACCGCTCCAAACCTCGCCGGATGTCGTCCGGCGAGGTGTTGTGGCGACAGTAGATCTCAATGAAGCCCTCGGTCTCCCAGCCCATCGCGGCGGGGTCCACGCGGACCGTGAAGCCAGTGATGGCGCCCTCGGCGCGCAGCCGGTCCACGCGCCGCTTGACGGCGGGGGCGGAGAGCCCGACCTCGGAGCCGATGTCCGCGTAGGAGCGGCGGGCGTCCTCGGCGAGGGCGTGCACGATGCGTTCGTCGAGATCGTTCAGTCGCACTGCGGGTGGATCACTTCTCTGCTGTGGCCAGTCGGGAGCGGCGGATGCCGTACAGGAAGTAGACCACGAGGCCGACGGCCATCCAGCCACCGAAAGCGATCCACGTGGCGACCGGCAGGCTGTACATCATGTAGGCGCAGGCGAGGAAGCCGAGGATCGGCGTGACCGGGAAGAGCGCCACCTTGAAGGTGCGCGGCATGTCGGGCTTGGTGCGGCGCAGGATCACGACGGCGATGTTGACGAGGGCGAAGGCGAAGAGCGTGCCGATGCTGGTCGCGTTCGCGAGCTCACCCAGGGGGATGAAGGCCGCCAGCGCGCCGCAGAACAGGGAGACGATCACCACGTTGGCGCGCGGGACGCCGGTCTTCGCGTCGACCTTGGCGAACACCTTGGGGACGAGGCCGTCGCGGGACATCGCGAAGAGGATGCGGGTCTGGCCGTACAGGACGGCGAAGACGACGGAGAAGATGGCGATGACCGCGCCGGCCGCGAGGACGACGCCCCAGAAGCTGTCGCCGGTGACGTTGGTCATGATCTGCGCGAGCGCGGCCTCGGTGCCCTCGAAGTCCTGCCACGGCATGGCGCCGACGGCGACGAAGGCGACGAGGACGTACAGGACGGTGACGATGCCCAGCGAGAGCATGATCGCGCGGGGCAGGTCCTTCTTCGGGTTCTTGGCTTCCTCACCGGCGGTGGAGGCGGCGTCGAAGCCGATGTACGAGAAGAAGAGCGTGGAGGCGGCGGCGCTGATGCCGGTGACGCCGAGCGGGGCGAGCGGGGCGTAGTTGCCGGACTTGATGCCCATGACGCCGATGCCGATGAAGAGCAGCAGGGTGACGATCTTCACGCCGACCATGATCGAGTTGACCCGGGCGCTCTCCTTGGCGCCGCGCATCAGGAAGACCATGGAGAGCAGGACCACGACCAGCGAGGGCAGGTTGATCCAGCCTCCGTCGCCCAGCGGGGCGGCGGAGAGCTTCTCGGGGATGGTGATGCCTATGGTCCCGTCGAGCAGCTCGTTGAGGTACTGGCCCCAGCCGACGGCGACGGCCGCGACCGACACGGCGTACTCCAGGACCAGGCACCAGCCGCAGACCCAGGCGACGAACTCGCCCATGGTCGCGTAGGAGTACGAGTACGAGGAGCCGGAGACCGGTACGGAACCGGCCAGCTCGGCGTAGGACAGGGCCGAGAACAGGGCGGTCAGGCCCGCGATGATGAAGGAGATCGTGACGGCCGGGCCGGCCTTGGGGGCCGCCTCGCCGAGGACCACGAAGATGCCGGTGCCGAGCGTGGCGCCGATGCTGATCATCGTCAGCTGCCACATGGTGAGCGAGCGGCGCAGGGACCCGCCCTCGCCCTGGCCGCCCTCGGCGACGAGCTGCTCGACGGGCTTGCGGCGCAGCAGCGGGTGCGCGGGCTTGCGGGGCTCGGACGTGAGCGGTGGCGCCTGGCCGTGGTCGAGCACGAGGGGACTCCTTTTTCGCTGCGGGTGGGGATTGTCGGCGTCGACCGCAGCGGTCCGGAGCAGTCCCAAGGCAGGGCAGAGCCTGTCTGGGCATGGGGGGACCGCCGAGCAGGCGGTCCGCGCCACTCCACGTACAGCGAGTGAGCCTACGAGCTGAGGGATACCGCCCGTAATGCACCATCCTTGCACATTGGCGCACGATCGTTGCGCGGATCTGTCCCGGATGGTCCTTTGTTGCGTACGGATGATCGATCAGTGCGCGGGGGGCCATTTCGTCGTTCTTGACACTTCGTCAGATATCCCGCAGCGTGCCGCCATGGATCTGGACGTGCTCTACGAGATCGACGTGCCGAGGCCTTGGCACGGACCCCATCCGCACGGACAGCGGGCCGCCGAGCAGCGCGCCTACCGCGAGGCGGTCGAGCAGATCCGGCTCGCCGACCGGATGGGCTTCCGCACGGTCTGGGCGGTCGAGCACCACTTCCGCGAGGGACGCTCGCACTGCCCGGCCCCCGAGGTGCTCCTCGGGCACCTCGCCGGGCTCACCGAACGCATCCGGCTCGGCTTCGGGGTGACCCTGACCCCCTTCGGTTTCACCCCGCCCCAGCGGATCGCCGAGAAGGTGGCCACCGTGGACGTGCTCTCCGGGGGCCGGGTCGAGTGGGGCACCGGACGCTCCACGCCCATGGAGCAGACCGCCTTCGGCGTGGACCGGGAGAAGTCCCGGGACGACTGGCGCGAGGCCATCGGGATCGTGACCGGGATGTGGCGCGAGGAGTACTTCGAGTACGCCTCCGAGCGCTTCCGCTTCCCGCGCCGCATGGTCACCCCCAAGCCGGTGCAGGACCCGCACCCGCCCGCCTGGATGGCGGCCACCTCCGCCGGCTCGGCCGAGATCGCCGGGGAGAACGGCCTCGGGCTGCTCTCCTTCTCGATCATGCAGCCGCTGGAGGCGATGGCCCGGCAGGTGGCCGCGTACCGGGCCGCCGCCCGCACCCCGCGGCCGCTCACCGACGTCACGACGAACCGGGTCAGCGCCTACACCCTGGTCCACGCGACGGCGCCGCGCACCGAGCCGGGCGCCCACGTCTGGGACTCCGTGGCCTGGTGGTACTCCAACCTGGCACGCTTCACCCTCGACTGGGAGCTGCCCCACCTGACCCCCGAAGAGCGCGATCGGACCTTCCCGCTGCTCACCCCGATCCTCGAAGGGAACGTGCCCGTACGGGAGTTCAGCGACGGCGACATGATCCTGATCGGTGACGCGGAGGCGATCGTCGCCAAGGCCAAGCGGTACGCCGACCTCGGCGTGGACCAGCTGATCTGCTACGTCCAGTGGGGCTACCTGGAGCACCGGGAGATCCTGCGGACCCTGGAGATCCTGGGCAAGGAAGTCATCCCGGAGCTCGCCCGCTACCGGCCCCGGACGGCCGCCCCGTGAGCACCGAGCCCCTCGACACCTCCCTCGACGCCTCCCCCGTCCCCGACTACCCCGCCCTGCACCGGCTGGACGGCCGCGGCTTCGTCCTCCTCGGCGCCGGCAACGGCATCGGCCGCCAGAGTGCCCACGCCCTGGCCGCCGGGGGCGCCCGCGTGCTGTGCGCGGACGTGGACGCCGGGCGCGCCCGGGCCGTCGCCGCCGAGGTCGCCGGCGTCCCGTACGCCGTCGACGCCACCCGGCGCGAGGCCGTACGGGACCTCTTCGCCGATGCCCCGCGGCTGCTCGGCGGCCGCCCGGTCGGCGGTGTGGTGGACGTCATCGGCATGGCCCGGTACGCCGCGCTGCCCGAGATCGACGACGCCGGCTGGGACTGGCACTTCGACCTGGTGCTCCGGCACGCCTGGCTCGCCGTCCAGTACGGCGGCGAGGCCGTCGCGGCGGCCGGCGGCGGCCCCCTGGTCTTCGTCGCCTCCGTGTCGGGGCTCACGGCCGCCCCGCTGCACGCCGCGTACGGGGCCGCCAAGGCCGGGCTGATGTCTTTGGTGCGCTCCGCGGCGGTCGAACTGGGCCCGCGCGGGGTACGGGTCAACGCGGTGGCCCCGGGGGTCGTCTGGACCCCCAGGGTCGCCGCCCTGCTGGGCGACGAGGGCCGGCGGCGCAATGCGCGAAACGCCCCGCTGGGCCGTGTGGCCGAGACCTCGGACATCGCGTCCGCCCTGTATTTCCTCGCCTCGCCGCAAGCCTCGTACGTGACGGGGCAGACGCTGGTGGTGGATGGCGGGGTCGGCGTGAAGTTCCCGTACCCGACGATCGGAGGCGAACAGTGACCGCGCAGCCCCCCGGGCGAACAGAACCGGCCCACGAGAGCTCCGAAGCCGCCCCCGCCCCCTGGCTCGACCCGGTCCCCTTCCTGCGCGGCGTGGCCTGGCTGGACAGGGGCCGCCCGGTGCGCGCCGATCCGGCGGACACCATGCGGCTGCCCTGGGACACGGGCGAGCGGGCCACCCTGCCGATAGGCGTGCGGCTGGAGTTCACCGCGCAGGGCGCGCGGGCCGTGGAGATCCGCTACCGGGCCACCGTGCCCGGCCCCACCGACGCGCTGCGCGACGTGGCCCACGGGTTCGCGCTCTGGGACCGGCACGGGGTGGTCCGCGAGGTGTTCACCGAGCCGGCCGCGGAGGCCGTCGTACGCATCGAACTGCCCCGGTCGCACGGGCCGTTCACCGTACATCCGCCCGAGACGCAGTCCCCGCTGATCCTCGGCCTGCGCGGGATCGGCGGCGCCGTCGCCCCGGCGCCGCCCGCACGGCGCTGGGTGGTGCACGGCGACTCCATCACCGAGGGCTGGTGGTCGACCCGCCCCGCGCACGGCTGGCCCGCGGTCACCGGCCGGGCGCTCGGCTGGGACACCGTCAACCTCGGGTACGCGGGCGCCGCGCGGGGCGAGCTCGCCACCGCCGAGCAGCTCGCGGAACTTTCCGCCGACGTCCTCACGCTCGCCTTCGGCACCAACTGCTGGTCCCGGGTGCCGTTCTCGGCCCCCCTGCTGTACGAGACCACGCGCGTGTTCCTCGAACTGGTCCGCCAGGGCCACCCCCGGACCCCGATGCTGCTGGTCTCCCCCGTGCTGCGGCCCGACGCGGAGCGCACCCCGAACAAGCTGGGCGCCACCCTGGGGGCGTTGCGCGATGCGATGGAGCGCGCCACCAGGGACCGGATCGCCGCCGGGGACGACCGGCTCGCGCTGCTGGCCGGGCGGGACGTGCTGGGGCCCGAGCACCTGGCGGACGGGCTGCACCCGAACGACTCCGGACACCTGACACTCGGCCTCGCTGTGGCCACGGCCCTGCGGCGGGCCGGGTTCACCGCGGAGTGAGTGAAACACCCCACAGCGACCGGCTTGAACAGACCGGACCCCACGCGGCGTGTCCTGCACACAGTTGCCGCCGCTCCGCAGCCGGAGCGGCGGGCACCGCAGACACACGTGGGAGAGATCAAGATGGGCATGAAGCGCGGAACCACCCTCGCCGCCGTGGCAGTTGTCGTCGCCCTCACGTCGACGGCATGCGGCGGGGACGACGCGAAGTCGGCCGACTCGGTCAAGCCGGCCGGGGCCGCCGCCGCCCAGGACCCCGCCTCGGACGACGGCTACGGTTCGAGCGGCTACGGCGACGCGGGGGCCTCCGCCTCGGAGGCGAAGCCCGCCGGGCAGCTGGCCATCACCCCGAACGACCAGATCGGCTCCCTCCTCACCGACAGCGCCGGCCGCACGCTCTACCGCTTCGACAAGGACACCGCCAAGCCCCCGAAGTCGAACTGCGACGGGGACTGCGCGAAGACCTGGCCGGTGGTCGCGGCGGGCGACGTGACCGCCGCCGCCGGCATGGACCCGAGCCTGCTGGGCGAGGTGGTCCGCACCGACGGCACCAAGCAGCTGACGGTGGCGGGCTGGCCGATGTACCGGTTCGGCAAGGACGCCAAGGCCGGCGACACCAACGGCCAGGGCGTCGGCGGCACGTGGTTCGCGGCCGCGCCCGACGGCAAGAAGGCCGCGAAGGCGGCGGCCCCCGCCCCGGCGGCCGCCGGCCAGAGCGCGGGCGCCCTCACCGTGGCCAAGGACCCCAAGCTCGGCGACCACATCGTGGACGGCAACGGCATGACCGTCTACCGCTTCAAGCCGGACACCGCCTGGCCGATGGTGTCCAAGTGCGAGGGCGACTGCGTGGCCAAGTGGCCGGTGGTACCGCCCGTGGACCAGGCCAACGCCAAGGGCATCATCGAGAAGAACTACCTGGTCCTGGACCGCCCCGACGGCAAGAAGCAGCAGACCGTGAACTGCTGGCCGGTCTACACCTTCACCGGTGACAAGAAGGCGGGCGACACCAACGGGCAGGGCGTCGGCGGCACGTGGTACGCCGTGGCCCCCGACGGCAAGCTCATCACCGTCCAATAGTCCGGCCCGGACACTCGGCCACCTGACCGCGCGGCCCCCGCCCCGCCTCCCTCCCCCGGGGCGGGGGCCGCGCACCGTTTCCCCCGGACGGAGCGGAACCTAGACTCCGTCGCATGCTGCGCGCACTGGCCGTCGACGACGAGAAGCCGCTCCTCGAGGAGCTCCTCTACCTGCTGCGTTCCGACCCCCGCGTGCTCAGCGCCGAGGGTGCCTCGGACGCCACCGAGGCGCTGCGCCGGATCACCCGGGCGCTGGAGACCGGCCCGGACGGGGCCGACGGCATCGACGTGGTCTTCCTGGACATCCACATGGCCGGGCTGACCGGCCTGGACATCGCCCGGCTGCTCGCCGGGTTCGCGCAGCCGCCGCTCATCGTGTTCGTCACCGCCCACGAGGGGTTCGCGGTGCAGGCCTTCGACCTCAAGGCCATGGACTACGTGCTCAAGCCCGTCCGGCCGGAGCGGCTGGCCGAGGCCGTCCGGCGGGTCTGCGCGCAGCTCGGCCGGGCCGCCGAGGATCCGCCTGCGGCGGCGCCCGCACGGGGCCTGCCGGCGGGCGCGGCCCCGCGTACCGCGGTCGTCCCGCCCGCCCCGGTCCTCACGGTCCCCGCTCAGCCGGCCGCCGAGGTCCCGGAGCAGATCGCCGTCGAACTGGGCGGGGTCACCCGCTTCGTGCCCATCGCGGACATCGCGTACGTCGAGGCCCAGGGCGACTACGCCCGGCTGCACACCGACGAGGGCAGCCACCTGGTCCGCATCCCCCTGTCCACGCTCGAAGAGCGCTGGGCGGCGCGCGGATTCGTCCGGATCCACCGCCGCCACCTGGTCGCCCTCGGCCGGATCGACGAGCTGCGCCTCGACGCGGGCACCACCACCGTGCGAGTCGCCGCGGCTGAACTCCAGGTGAGCCGCAGGCACGCACGGGAACTGCGGGACCTGTTGATGCGCCAGGCGATGCGCTGAGCGCGGAGCCGCCGGGGCGGCGCTTCGACCGTCCGGCGAACCGGTGAGCCGTTCGTCGCACCGGGAGGGGCGTACGGCGACCCGGCGGAGCCGTCGGCCGCAGCGGTGGCGCAGCGGTCCGCCGCCGCGGGTGCCCCCGCGTATCGTGGATCTTCCGGCGCGGGAGGAGGCAATGCCTAGATGTCCGAGATCCAGGCGCTGCTCGACGCCCTGACCGGACTGCCCCGCACCCGGCCCGCCGGGCCCGCCGAGGCCGAGGCGCTGCTGGCCCGGCTGCGCAGTGCGGCCGCGCGCTGGGCCGACGTACTGGGCGAGGCCAATGACGGGGTCACGCAGCAGCTGCCGCCCCGGGCGCAGGCGGCGCTGACGCTGGCCTTCCGGCGCGCGGAGCAGTCGTACGTGGAGCTGGAGATCGCCCTGCGCGACTGTGAGGAGCACCGGGACCCGGCGCGCTGACTCCCGCGTGAGGATGCGGGGATGGCGCCGGATCACGCCTGTTGCCCGGTCAGGGGCCGTGCATAGACTCCGGTCACCCCCGCCCCCAGCCGAAGGACCGACCGGTGAACCAGACGTACGCGCTGACCGCGGTCACCGTGGTCGTGCTGGTCACGGTGCTGGTCGGCGCGCTGGGGCTGCGGATATCCCGGACCACCTCCGACTTCTACGTGGCCTCGCGGACGGTCGGGCCCCGCCTCAACGCGGCGGCCATCAGCGGGGAGTACCTCTCCGCAGCCTCCTTCCTCGGGGTCGCGGGCCTGGTGCTGCTCCAGGGGCCCGAGATGCTCTGGTACCCGGTCGGCTACACCGCGGGGTACCTGGTGCTGCTGGTGCTGGTGGCGGCCCCGCTGCGGCGCTCGGGGGCGTACACGCTGCCCGATTTCGCCGAGGCCCGGCTGGAGTCGCAGGCGGTGCGGCGCATCGCGGTGCTGTTCGTGCTCGGGGTCGGCTGGCTGTACCTGCTGCCGCAGTTGCAGGGCGCGGGGCTGACCCTGGAGATCCTGACGGGGGCACCGCACTGGGTGGGCGGGGTGGTCGTCGCGTGCGTGGTGACGGCGGCGGTCGCGGCGGGCGGGATGCGGAGCGTCACCTTCGTGCAGGCCTTCCAGTACTGGCTGAAGCTCACCGCCCTGCTGGTCCCGGCGTTCTTCCTGCTGGCGGCCTGGGCCGGGGACGGGGCGCCGCGGGTCTCCTTCGACGCCCCGGCGGTCTTCCGCGAGCACACCGCCGTCACGCTCTCGGAGGACGTACGGCTCTCCCTGGACACCCCGCTGACGGTGACGGTGACCGGCCGGGTGGACGGGCGCACGTTCGAGGCCGCCCCGCTGACCCTCGGCGCCGGGCAGCATTCGGTACGGGCGCACGCGCGGCTGGAGTTCGCCCCGGACACGCCCGTACCGGGCACCCGGACGCAGGGCGCGCCGGGCGGTTCCAGCTGGTCGGAGTCGCTGTCCGGGGACCGGCCGGAGCTGCGGCTGTACGCGACGTACGGGCTGATCCTGGCCACCTTCCTCGGCACCATGGGGCTGCCGCACGTGGCCGTGCGCTTCTACACCAGCCCCAACGGGCGGGCCGCGCGGCGCACCACGCTGGTGGTGCTCGGGCTGGTCGGCGTCTTCTACCTGCTGCCGCCGGTGTACGGGGCGCTCGGCCGGATCTACGCCCCCGAGCTGGCCCTGACCGGGGACGCGGACGCGGCCGTGCTGGTGCTGCCGGAGCGGCTGGTGGGCGGGGTGGGCGGGGAGCTGCTGGGGGCGGTGCTGGCCGGGGGCGCGTTCGCGGCGTTCCTGTCGACGGCCTCGGGGCTGACCATGGCGGTGGCCGGGGTGCTCCACCAGGACGTGCTGCGGGCGCGCGGGGTGCGCAGTTTCCGGGTCGCGGTGCTGGTGGCGATCCTGGTGCCGCTGGGAGGCAGTGTCGCGGCGACGGACGTGCCGGTGGCGGATGCGGTGGGGCTGGCCTTCGCGGTGTCGGCGTCCTCGTTCTGTCCGCTGCTGGTGCTGGGGATCTGGTGGCGCGGGCTGACCCCGCCCGGGGCGGTGGCCGGGCTGGTGACGGGTGGCGGGGCGGCGCTGAGTGCGGTGCTGGTGACGCGGGCCGGGCTGGTGCCGGCGGGGTGGGTCAACACGCTGCTGGCGTGGCCGGCGGTGTGGTCGGTGCCGCTGGGCTTCCTGACGATGGTGCTGGTGTCGCTGGCCACCCGGGCTCGGATCCCGGCCGGGACGGCGGGGACTCTGGCCCGGCTGCACCTGCCGGAGGACGTGACGGCGGGGGCCGGTTCCGGCGTCGGCATCGGCATCGGCATCGGCTTCGCGGGCACGGGCGCTGACGCGGGCGGTGCTCCATGACCGGAACGGTGCTCTCGCTGCTGGCGCCGGCGGGCGCCGCCCTGCTGCTGGGCCTCGGCTGGGCGGGCGGCCGGTGGCACGCCCGCCGCGGCGAACGGGCCGTCGGCCTCGACCTCGGCACCCCGGTGGAACGGGCCACCTTCCACACCCTGCACACCGCGTCCCTCGCCGCGCCCCCGCTGCGGGCGGGCCTGACCGAGGACGCCGCCCGCAAGGCCGCCAAACGGCTGCGCTCGCTGCTCGGCACCGAGGCGCTGTGCCTCACCGACCGCGAGGCGGTGCTGGCCTGGGACGGGCCGGGCGCCGACCACCACCAGCGGCGGGCCATGGCCGGAGTGGCGGTGATGCTGGAGTCGGGCCGCAGCCAGAGCCTGCGGACCGAGTGCGAGCGGCCCCACTGCCCGCTGAAGTGGGCGGTGGTGGCCCCGCTGACCGGCGAGGACGGGATGCTGGGCGCACTGGTGGCCTACGGCTCCCGGGAGTCGGCGGTGCTGGCGCGGGCCGCCACCGAGCTCGCCCGCTGGGTCTCCGTGCAGCTGGAGCTCTCCGAGCTGGACCGCTCGCGGACCCGGCTCATGGAGGCGGAGATCAAGGCGCTGCGGGCGCAGATCTCCCCGCACTTCATCTTCAACTCCCTCGCGGCCATCGCCTCGTTCGTGCGCACCGACCCGGAGCGGGCGCGGGACCTGCTGCTGGAGTTCGCGGACTTCACCCGCTACTCCTTCCGGCGGCACGGTGACTTCACCACGCTGGCCGAGGAGTTGCGCTCCATCGAGCAGTACCTGGCGCTGGCCGGAGCCCGGTTCGGGGACCGGCTGAAGCTGACCTTGCAGGTGGCTCCGGAGGTGCTGCCGGTGGCCCTGCCGTTCCTGTGCCTCCAGCCCCTGGTGGAGAACGCGGTCAAGCACGGACTGGAGGACTCCACCGAGGAGTGCCGCATCACGATCGCCGCCCGGGACGCGGGAGCGGAGGCGCTGATCACCATCGAGGACAACGGCGTCGGGATGGACCCGGCCCTGCTGCGCCGGATCCTGGCCGGGGAGCGGGCGGGCTCCTCCTCCGGCATCGGCCTGCCCAATGTGGACGAGCGGCTGCGCCAGGTGTACGGGGACGACTCCGGGCTCGTCATCGAAACGGGTGTCGGAGCCGGCATGAAGATCACGGTGCGGATTCCCAAATACCGTGCGGGAGTGCACAGTTCCACGCCCGAGGGACGGCTCCCCCGGCACTGAACGACCGGAGGGATGGGCGACGTGCGGGGCGGACGAGAACCCTTCCGGGGCTCCGCCCCGGGAACGCACGTGGCCCCCGGCCGTCCACCTGGGACGGTCGGGGGCCACGGGGAAAGCGACTAGCTCCAGCTGGCGTGCAGCGGCTTGCCCTCGGCGTAACCGGCGGCGGACTGGATGCCGACGACCGACTTCTCCTCGAACTCCGCGAGCGAGCCCGCGCCCGCGTAGGTGCACGAGGACCGGACGCCCGCGATGATCGAGTCGATCAGGTCCTCGACGCCCGGACGCGCCGGGTCGAGGAACATCCGCGAGGTGGAGATGCCCTCCTCGAACAGCGCCTTGCGGGCGCGGTCGTAGGCGGACTCCTCCGAGGTGCGGTTGCGCACGGCACGCGCCGAGGCCATGCCGAAGGACTCCTTGTACAAGCGCCCGTCGGCGGACTGCTGCAGGTCGCCCGGGGACTCGTACGTACCGGCGAACCAGGAGCCGATCATGACGTTCGACGCACCGGCGGCCAGCGCCATCGCCACGTCGCGCGGGTGGCGGACGCCGCCGTCGGCCCACACGTGCTTGCCGTACTTCTTCGCCTCCGCCGCGCACTCCAGCACCGCGGAGAACTGCGGGCGGCCCACGCCGGTCATCATGCGGGTGGTGCACATGGCGCCGGGGCCCACACCGACCTTGATGATGTCGGCGCCGGCGTCGATGAGGTCCTTGACGCCCTCGGCGGCGACGATGTTGCCGGCCACGATCGGGACCCGCGGGTCGAGCGCGCGGACGGCCTTGATCGCGGTGATCATCGATTCCTGGTGGCCGTGCGCGGTGTCGATGACGAGCGTGTCCACGCCCGCGTCGAGCAGCTGCTTGGCCTTGGCCACGAAGTCGCCGTTGATGCCGACGGCCGCCGCGATGCGCAGCTTGCCGTTGGCGTCGGTGGCCGGGGTGTACAGGGTCGCGCGCAGCGCACCCTTGCGGGTGAGGATGCCGACGAGCCTGCCGTCCTTGTCGACGGCCGGGGCCAGCTTGCGGTGGCCGGCGTCGAGCTTGTTGAAGGCCTCGCGGGGGTCGATGTCGGCGTCGATGAGCAGCAGCTCCTTCGACATGACCTCGGAGAGCTGGGTGAAGCGGTCCACGCCGGTCAGGTCGTGGTCGGTGACGACGCCGACCGGGCGGCCCTCGCCGTCGACGACGATGCCGGCGCCGTGGGCACGCTTGGGCAGCAGGGACAGCGCGTCGGCGACCGTCTGGGTGGGCGCCAGCGTGATCGGGGTGTCGAGCACGAGGTGGCGGGTCTTCACCCAGGAGATGACGTCGGTGACGATCTCGATCGGGATGTCCTGCGGGATGACGACGATGCCGCCGCGGCGGGCGACCGTCTCGGCCATCCGGCGGCCTGCGATGGCGGTCATGTTGGCCACGACCAGCGGAATGGTGGTGCCGGTGCCGTCGGGCGAGGAAAGGTCGACGCCCTGGCGGGAACCGACCGCGGAGCGGCTCGGCACCATGAACACATCGTCGTACGTCAGGTCGTACGGCGGCTTCAGGTCATTGAGGAAACGCACGTGCTGAACATCCCAGTCGATCGAAGGATCCTGTTAGTGGCTGACAGGGCAGCCGAGGAAACGCACGTACTTCATTCTCCCATGGCCCGGGGTTTACGCCGCCCGGGCCGATCGTCCAGGACATACCGGGCCGGGTGGTTCTTTCCTACGGGACCTTGGTCCTTTCCGGGATGGCGCAGCCGCGCCCGCGCGAGCGGACCCACCCCTTGCGCCCGCAGCCGGGCACCCGGCGGCCGATTCCGCGGCCAGGTGCCGGTGGGGCCAGTCCACGATCACCTCGTCGGCGCCGGGGAAGCGGGCCCTGCCCGTGCGCCCGGCCAGCGGCAGCGCCCGCACCTGCCCGGCGGCGGCCCGGTCCAGCTCCGCGCCCCCGCCCGGGCCGGCGAGGGAGCCGAGCGCGCGGCGTCGCCGGCGTCCACGGCGAGCGAGGCCCCGGTGTCCGCGCGGCGCGCTGCCGCTGACGGCCACCACCGTGGCCGGCGCGTAGTCCCGCCCGGCGGCGCACCACGCGCGTAGTTCCGCGGCGATGTCGAGCATCAGCGGATGTACTCGCGGCGCACGGTCGGCCCGTGTGTGAGCGGTCGCGGCGGCAGTACCGGGGGTGTGGCGGCGCGGCCGGCCGGGCGGCTGGCCACGGGGCGCGCCGGGCCGGGGCAGGCCTCGGGGAGTCGGCCGCCGGCGCCCAGCAGGGTCGCGGCGTGGGCGACGCTGGCGAGGGTGGCGTGGTGGTGCCAGCCCCGGAAGGAGCGGCCCTCGAAGTCCCGGATGCCGACGGGTTCGCAGACGTCGGTGAAGTCGAGGGAGACCCGGTCGGTGAGCTTGGCCAGCAGGAAGAGCTGCGCCAGCGGCCGGTCCCCGATGTTGGTGATCCAGAACTCGGAGGGCAGCAGGGCCGCTTCGGTCCACGCGCCCACCAGCAGCAGTGGGGTGGGGGGCGCGGGCGCGAACCGGTCCTCGCCGGGGGCGGCGGTGAAGATCGAGGCCGAGGTCAGCAGGGTCACGGCTCCCTCGGTGCGGCCGTGCCGGGTCCATTCCACGACGCGCCGCGGGGAGCGCAGGGAGTCGATGAGCTCGCGGGCCGGCGCGACGTGCGGCCCGGGTTTGTGGCGGCCGGCGCCGCCGAAGGAGACGGGCAGCGAGCCGTCCACCTTGAAGACGAAGGGGATGTCCTGGAGGGCGAAGGACTCGACGCACTGCGGGAGTTCGGGGTTGGAGACCTCCATCACCACGGGCCGGCGCTTGAGTTGCCAGGTCGCGGCCATCCGCTGGACGGCGTGTACGGCGTCCTGGGCGGGAGTGAGGGAGCGGGCGGTGTCGGGTATGCCGGCCCGCCGGCGGCGCAGGAGTTCGCTGGTCCACGGTCCGGGGAGGGTCAGGGTCCATTCGACGGGGAAGCCGGCTTCGCTGGACGCGAGCCAGATCCCGCTGGCTTGCTGGCAGTTGGCGGTGCGGCCGAGCTGGGGGACGAACTGCCGGCCGACGCCGACCGAGCGGTCACCGGCCTTCTCGATGACCATGGGCTGGACGACCCAGGCCAGCGGGCCCTGGGCGGTGCGTTCCAGGTGCTGGGCGAGGGAGCGGCGCACGGGGGTCCAGTCCCACGGGGATTTGCTGATGAACTGCTGGAGGCTCTGCTCGACGGAACTGGCCCCTGTTCCGGCGATGTTACGGATTGTCTTCTTGCCGGTGGTCCGCACGAGGCCGTTCAGATATACGCGGGCCCAGTTTCGCTGGTCCCGTCGGGGTAAGGAATCGAAGAGAAGTGAGATCAGTACGTCGATCAATTCGGAGATTCCCTTGGTGGATTCCTCCGGCAGAGCTACGCGAGCCATCTCGGCCTCCCCCGCGACCAGCTAGATCCATTACCCTACTTGACCGCGCAGAACGGCCGTATGGCCGAGCGGCTACTTCCTGAGGTCGCTGGCAGTTTCGAGCCGCTCCTCATCTACCACGAAGGGGATGGGGATCTGGTTCGCCGCGTAGTAGAGGGCAATCAGGAAGTGTGCGACGAGAGCGAGCGGGGCGGAGAAGAAGGACAGGACGACGGTCAAGGGGTAGGCGACGGCGCCCAGGCCGCATCGCATCCGCGTCGCACGGGCCCCGTCCTCGTCCACGGTTTCGTGGAAAAAGTGGCCGAATCATCGTTCCCGGAGATTCAGGAACAACAGCGGTCGGTCGACCCGTTGGAGATGAGATCGTGTGGTGATTCACCCACATGACGCCGATGATCAGGAAACTCACGACGTATGCCGCGTAGTGCGGCCATTGTTCCCGCAGTCCGTTCCAGAGCTCGCCCCCCTGACCTTCCGGAACCTTTAATTCCAGGACCAGGATCGTGATCACGATGGCGAATACGCCGTCGCTGAACGCCTCGATCCGGTTCGTTTCCTGCTCCACGGCCTCCCCTTCACCCCTGCGCTCGCGCCCTCGCGGGTGCCCGGGGGGCGCTGCCCGACCCTCCCCACACACGCTACCCAGATCTCGGGCCTCAGCCGCCGAAGCCGGCGGTCCGGCGCCAGATCCGGCCATCACGGACGACGAGTGTCCCGAACGCGTGCTCCGGTTCGCCGTTCAGATTCATGATCGCCCGGTAGAAGGCGTCGTGGAGCGCGTCGCTTCGGGCGTGGGCGAAGACGTGGGCGCGATGGCGGTGCCGCTGATCCACCGCTACCGCTCGATGGGCTGAGAGCGAACGCGGACGCGAACCGCTTGCGATCAAGTCCGCAACCGATGCAACGTTGATTACATGATTACATCCGAGCGGAACGAGCAGCAGAGCGAGCAGCTTCGCGAGTGGTTCGCGGACCGCCTGCCGGTGGACGTCTACGAGTCCCTGACCGAGGTGGCCCTCGACCGCGAGGAGATCACGGTCGTCGGCACCATCCCGGCGACCGAGTCGGTCAAGGAGTTCCGCGAGCGCACGCGGGAACAGCGCATCGAGGTCGCGCGCGAGGCGGAGGACCTCTACCGCCGCAAGGTCGCCTGGGCCGTGCAGTCGGGCGAGGAGCGGACCGTCTTCACCCACCTCGCGGTCCCGGTGATGACCCGCCTGCGCCAGCCCGAGCGCCAGGTCCTCGACACCCTGGTCGCCGCAGGCGTGGCACGCAGCCGAGCCGACGCCCTGGCCTGGTGCGTCCGCCTCGTCGCGCGCAACACGGACGAGTGGCTCACGGAGCTCCGGGACTCCCTGGCCAAGGTGCAGCAGGTCCGCGCGGAGGGCCCCGATGTCACAGACTCCAGGAAGTCTGGGTCATGAGGACGAAAGCGCCCCGCCCCCGCGCATGATCACGAAAGGGTTGGCGGCGACCCACACCCGTCCCAGGGAGAGGCACGCACCATGACCACGACCGTCGAATACATCCGCTACCGGATCGCATTGGACGACCAGCCGGCCTTCGAGGAGTCGTACCGGAAGGCCGCCGAGGCCCTGGCCGCCTCACCCGAGTGCATCGACTACGAACTGGCCCGCTGCGAGGAGGAGAAGGAGCGCTACGTCCTGCGCATCCGCTGGACCTCCGTCGACGCCCACCTCAACGGATTCCGCAGGGGCGAGCACTTCCCGGCGTTCTTCAGCGCGATCCGTCCGTACGTGACGGCCATCGAGGAGATGCAGCACTACCTCGTCACCGCGGTGGCCGGCCCGGGAAAGGCTGCCGAACAGTCATGAGCGACAGCACCACACCCACCATCTACGAGTGGATGGGCGGGACGGAGGCGATGAACCGCCTCACCGACGCCTTCTACGCCCACGCCCTGCGGGACGAGATCCTGGCACCGGTCTTCGCGGGCATGGACGCGGAGCACCCCCGGCACGTTTCGGTCTGGCTGTCGGAGGTCTTCGGCGGCCCGGCGCAGTACACGGCCCACCACGGCGGCCACCAGCACATGGCCACCAAGCACCTGGGCCGCGGCATCACCGAGGAGCAGCGCCGCCGCTGGGTGGACCTGCTGATGGACACGGCCGACGAGGTCGGCCTGCCGTCGGACCCGGAGTTCCGCGCGGTGTTCGCGTACTACATCGAGTGGGGCACCCGTATGGCGCTGATCTACTCGGGCCCCAACCCGCCCCCGGTCGACGCGGCCGAAATCCCCGTCTGGTCCTGGGGGCAAACCCCGCCCTGGATCCCGAAGAGCTGACCGTCCCGGCGTGTGAGGCGCGGGACCCGGGGCCCGGCCCCGGCGGACGACCCGCGCCTCAGCGCCCGGCGGTCGGCTTGCGTCGCGGCGGCTCGGGCCGCGGCGGCTCGGCCACCAGCACGGTCAGGCCGGGGCCGTCACCCTCGCGCCAGAAGTCCACGGCCTCCTCCAGGACCTCCCGCAGGGTGCCCCAGTCGTCCGGCCGCGCGGCGGCGAAGGCCCGCCACGAGGTCACGACCAGCAAGCGCCCCGGCGGATCCGCGTCCGGCAGCCACGACAGATCGCGCAGCGCGTCCGCCAGCGCATCCCAGTTCCCCCCGAAGTACTCCGGCACCCGCAGCGCGTCCCCGCACCGCCGCATCAGCCCGGTCTTGCTCCGAACGCCGTCCAGGTCCAGCCGGAACGTCGTCCACCCCGCCTCCTCGGCGGCGGCAAGGGCAGGGGTCAGCGGCTGCGGATCCAGCGTCATCGGAGAACCGCCTCGAAGGTCTTGTAGTGGTCGTCCGTGTAGAAGAACTCCCCACCCTCACCGGTCACGATCCGCCGTGCCCCGCGGTCCCGCTCCCCCGGCGTCTTCACCGTGAACTCGTGGTAGTAGCCGCGCTTCTGCTTGGGCAGGACCTTCTCGAAGTTCCCGAAGACCGTCCCGTCCTGCCGGTACGCGTACGGCCCGCCCTTGTCGATCAGCGCCAGGACGTCCCGGGCCTGCTGCGGCAGCTCGGCAGCCCGTACGGTCGCCATCCCCTTCGCCCACCCGGGCATCGGCGGGACGGCACCCGCCGAACCGGCGCCGGTACTGGCGGCGGACGCCGGACTCTTCGCACCGCATCCCACCGCACCCACCAGCGCCGCACAGAGGAACACGGCCCCCAGCAAACGCAGCAACGATCGGGGCACGTTCCGAAAGATCATGCACCGATCGTGCCAAATATCCGATTCGCTCGCGAATCGCGTAACGCCCGCACCGGCCGAGGCCTCAGAGCGCGGCCATCTTGGTGTAGGGACTCAGGACTCGTTTCTGGACCGAACCGAAGTCAACGAGGACAGCGATCCCCTCCTCGATACCGACGACACGGCCGAGACCGTGTTCATCGTGAGTAACCCGGTCGCCCACGCTGAACTGCCGTACCGGCGGTTCCACGGGGGCCTTGAACGGGCTGGACGGCAAATGGCGGCGAGGTACTGCTGACTTTGTCATTGGAACCAGTATGCGCCCCAGAGGCCGCCGCACGGTCCGCCGTTCGGATCTCAATTACGGCACCATCCGCATCAGCGAACACCGCGGAGCCGTGTTTGGACGCCATTCGTCCGAAGAATCCGAACAATCACTCGTCGGGGTCGGCCCGCTCCAGCGCCGGCCGCAGCCCGGGCTGCGACTCGGTCAGCAGGTAGTCGGCGACGGCCGTATCCGTGACCAGGCTGGTCACCAGCCCCGACCGCAGCACCGCCCCGATCGCGGAAGCCTTCCGCAGCCCGCCGGCGATGGCCACCACCTCGGGGATCCGGCGCAGCCGGTCCGCCTCCACGGTGATGCACCGCTCGCCGAGGTCCCGGCCCACCCGGCGGCCCTCTGCGTCAAACAGGTGAGCCGACATCTCGGCCGCCACACCGAGGGAGGCGTAGTGCGCCCGCTCCTCGTCGGTCAGCATGTCGTGGACGGTGGAGATGCCCGGCTCCCAGGAGCCGATCGACACCGCCGCGACCGTGACCTTGTCGAAGTACTCGAAGGCCCGCGCGATCCCCGTCTGGCCCCGCAGCGCGGCCGCGGTGGCCGGATCGGGCAGCAGCATCGGCGCGTAGATCGGGTGCGCGTCGCCGCCCGAGACCTGCGCGGCCCTGCGCACGGCCTCCACGGAGCCGCGCTCGGCGGTGCCCGCGTCGTACACCCCGGTCAGCTGGACCACGGTGCACGGAGGCAGCCGGTGCAGGGAGGCGGCCATGTGGATGGTCGATCGGCCCCACGCCAGGCCGAGCACGTCGCCCTCGTTGACCAGCTCGCCGAGGAGGTCGGCGGCGACCGCGCCCAGGTTCTCCGGGTCCGGCGCGTCCTCGGTGGCATCGGCCGGGGACTCGACCACCACCGCGTGCCGCAGCCCGTACCGGGCGCGGAGCGCGTCCGAGCGCTCCGCGTCGAGCTCGGCGGGCACCCGGATCTCGATCCGCACGAGGTCGCGCTCCAGGGCCGTCTCGAGGACCCGGGCCACCTTGAAGCGGCTCACGCCGAACTCCTCGGCGATCTGGATCTTGGACTTGCCCTCCAGGTAGAAGCGGCGCGCCATGGCCGCCGCCTGCACCAGCTCCGCGGGTCCCATCCGCAGGGCTGACCGTCCCGCCGACATTGCAGACACCGCGTTCTCCTCACTGCTGTTCACACTCTCGACTCGCCGTTCATCCTGTCAGATCCGACGACCGTTGATCAGCCTGGACAGCTACCGTTCACCGAGCTGTTCACCAACGCTCCGCTCAGTGGTCGCAAGCCCAGGGCGCCGCGGCGATCGCGGCGCCCGCCTGCTCACGGAGCGTGCGTACGGCAGCCGACGGATCGACCGCTCCGTAGACCGCGCTGCCCGCGACGAAGACGTCCGCGCCGGCCTCGGCGCAGCGTTCGATGGTCGAGGCCGAGACCCCGCCGTCGACCTGGACCCACACCTCAAGACCGTGCTTGGCGATCAGCTCCCGGGTCCGGCGGATCTTGGGGAGCATGATGTCGAGAAAGGGCTGGCCGCCGAAGCCCGGCTCGACCGTCATGATCAGCACCATGTCGAGCTCGGGCAGGATGTCCTCGTACTGCTCGATCGGCGTCGCGGGCTTGAGCGCCATGGACGCCCGGGCCCCCTTGGCCCGGATCTCCCGCGCGAGGCGCACGGGCGCGGCCGCGGCCTCGGCGTGGAAGGTGACGGAGCCCGCGCCGGCCTCGACGTACTGGGGGGCCCAGCGGTCGGGGTCCGCGATCATCAGGTGCAGGTCCAGCGGGATGTCCGTCGCGCGGCTCAGCGACTCGACGATCGGCACACCGAGGGTGAGGTTCGGGACGAAATGGTTGTCCATCACGTCGACGTGCAGCCAGTCGGCCCCCTCGACGGCCTTCGCCTCCTCGGCGAGTCGGGCGAAGTCGGCGGACAAGATGCTGGGATTGATCTGAACGGCCATGCCCCAAGCGTGCCATGCCGTCGGCGGGTTCCGGCCACTACCCCGGAAGTCGCCGAAACCGAAGCGATCCGGCGCGCGCAGGAGCCTCCCGGACCCCTCCGCACCCCCGGGGCACACGGGCTTGGGGCCCCGGAACCTACCCCGTCCGCCGGATCAGAGCCAGGTACATCGCGTCGGTGCCGTGCAGGTGCGGCCACAGCTGGACGTCCGGGCCGTCGCCCAGGGCCGGTACGCCGCTCATGTACGGGCGGGCGTCGACCAGTTCCGCGGCGACGGGGGTCGCGCCCGCGCCGCGGCCCTTCAGGACGTCCTCCACCACCACGCGGGTCTCCGCCAGGTGCGGCGAGCACGTCGCGTAGCCCACGACACCGCCCACCCGGACCGCGGAGAGGGCCTCCCGCAGCAGTGCCCGCTGGAGCGGCCCGAAGCTCTCCAGGTCCTCCGGGCGACGGCGCCAGCGCGCCTCGGGCCGGCGGCGCAGCGCGCCCAGGCCGGTGCACGGAACGTCCATCAGCACCCGGTCGAAGGACCCCGGCAGCCACGGCGGGCGGGTGCCGTCGGCCGTGATGACCTGGTACGGCCCCGGGTTCCCGGCGAGCGCCCGCTCGACCAGGCGCGCCCGGTGCGGCTGCTTCTCCGAGGCCAGCAGGAACGCCCCGCGCTGCGCGGCCAGCGCCGCCAGCAGCGCGGCCTTGCCGCCCGGGCCCGCACAGCCGTCGAGCCAGAGGCCGTCGCGGCCCTCGACCGGCACCTGGGCCAGGGCCATCGCCACGAGCTGGCTGCCCTCGTCCTGGACCCCGGCGCGACCCTCGCGGACCGCCTCCAGCGCGCCCGGCTCGCCGCCCTCGGACATCCGGACGGCGTACGGGGACCAGCGGCCCGGCAGCGCCGAGTCCTCGCCCACCGCTTCCAGCAGCTCCTGCGCCGTGGACCGGCCCGGCCGCGCCACCAGCGTGACCTCGGGCCGCTCGTTGTCGGCCTCCAGCAGGTCCTCGATGCCGGCGCGCCCGCCGCCGAGCGAGTCCCACAGGGCGCTGACCACCCAGCGGGGGTGCGAGTGGTAGATCGCGAGGTGTTCCTCGGCGTCGTCCTCGTAGGGCGGGGCGACCTTCTCCAGCCACCCCTCCAGGTCGTGCGCGGCGATCTTGCGCAGGACGGCGTTCACGAACTTCGCGCGCCCGTCCCCGAGCACCACGCGGGCCAGCTCCACGCTCGCGGAGACCGCCGCGTGGGTGGGGATCCGGGTGCCGAGCAGCTGGTGCGCGCCGAGCGAGAGCACGTCCAGCACCGGCGGGTCGACCTCGCGCAGCGGCCGGTCGATGCAGGCCTTGATGACCGCGTCGTACGTCCCCTGGCGGCGCAGCGTCCCGTACACCAGCTCGGTGGCCAGCGCCGCGTCCCGCGCCTGGAAGTTCTCGTCCTGGCGGGCCTTGCGCAGCAGCGGCGGCAGCACGAGGTTGGCGTACGCGTCGCGCTCGCCCACCGCCCGCAGCGCCTCGAAGGCCAGCATGCGGACGGGGTCCTTCTGGGGACGCCGGTACGGCTTGGCCTGCTTGCCGGACGGCGTGCCGCCCCCGCCGGCGGCGGGTCGGCGACGAGGCTGACGAGGCTGTTCGCTCACGTGAAAGGTGCTCCGGGGTTACGAGTTGCGAGGTACGAGGTACGAGGTGCTACGGGTGTCTCGGGGCGCACACCGCGAGAAGTACGGCTCGGTTCAGCCTACGTCGGCCCCGCCGAGCCGCTCGCCGGGAGCGATGCGCACCCCGCGGGCCCAGTCGGCGCCCTTCATCGGCTTCTTGCCCTGGGGCTGCACCCAGAGGAGCTCGACGGCGTGCGATCCGGTGCCGACGTAAAGGTTGTTCTTGGCGGGGGCCAGCACGCCGGGTTCGAGGTCCGTGCGGTCGCTCACCAGTCCCAGCGAGATCAGCTTGAGCCGCTCGCCGCGGAAGACCGTCCAGGCGCCGGGCGCAGGCGTGCAGCCGCGCACCACGCGGTCCGCGCGCATCGCCGGGGCCTTCCAGTCGATCCGGGCGTCCTCGACGGTGATCTTCGGGGCGAGCGAGATCCCGTCGGTGGGCTGCGGGACGGCGTGCAGGGTGCCGTCCTCGATGCCGTCCAGGGTCGCGGACAGCAGTCCGGAGCCGGCGAAGGCGAGCCGGGTCAGCAGGTCGCCGCTGGTGTCGGTGGGCCGGACCTCCTCGGTCAGGACCCCGTAGACCGGGCCGGAGTCGAGGCCCTCCTCGATCTGGAAGGTGGCGGCTCCGGTGACCTGGTCCCCCGCCATGATCGAGTGCTGCACGGGCGCGGCCCCTCGCCAGGCGGGCAGCAGCGAGAAGTGCAGGTTGACCCACCCGTGGCGGGGGATCTCCAGGGCGCTCTTGGGGAGCAGCGCACCGTACGCGACGACCGGGCAGCAGTCGGGGTCGATCTCGCGCAGTCGGGCCTGGAAGTCCGGGTCGCGGGGCCGGGCGGGCTTGAGGACCTCGATCCCGGCTTCCTCGGCGCGCTGGGCGACGGGGCTGGCGACGAGGTGGCGGCCGCGGCCGGCCTGTGCGTCGGGACGGGTGACGACGGCGGCGACCTCGTGACGCCCGGAGGCGATCAGGGCGTCCAGGGCGGGTACGGCGACCTCGGGGGTGCCTGCGAAGACGAGCTTCACCGGTGTCTACCTCGCTATCTCGGCTGTCAGCAGCGCACCAGTCTATGGTCTGTCCGCCGGGCGGCCCACCTGCGGTCACGCCGCCGCCGGGGCGGGGCCGCGCACGAGCCGTAAGGGGGCGTACGCACCCACACGCGCCCCTCGCATATGCCGACACGCCCCCACAGCGTGACCTGGGCGCCGGGTGACGCGTTGGTCAAGAGAGATTGACCGAAACGGGCCGCGTTTGAACGGTGTCTGCGGCCCTATCCGCTCTTCAGCACCGGTTCGAGAGGCTTCTTCATGGCCGACCACGCCACCCACGACGCCCAAGCACGGGCCAGCCTGCACCTCCTGGTGCGGGACATCGAGCGGGTTCGCCGCCAGGTGGATGCTCTGCGTACGCTCACCGCCCAGCTCGGCAACGTGTACCGCCCGCGCCGCTCAGGTCCCTCCACGGGCTTCGTCGTCTACGGCCGGGCGCCCGCGCCCACCGTCCGCCTCGCGCAGGAGCTGCGGGACAGCGTCGAGACGCTGGTCACCGCCGCGGTGGACTTCGACCGCTCGCTCGGCTTCTCGTGGGACGCGGTCGGCTCGGCGCTCGGCGTCACCAAGCAGGCCGTGCACCGGCGCTACGGTGCCCGGCGCGCGCAGAGCGCCGAGTCCGCCGAGCGCGAGCAGCAGCCGGCCGAGGGCACGACGACCCGGACGCTGGGCCCGCTGCCCACCGTCCCGGCGGCCCGCTCGGTCCCGCCGCAGCCGCTGCGCGAGGAATCCCAGGCGGCGGCCGCGGGCGCGTCCCGCTCCGCCGCCTTGCCTGGCCCCCGCAACGGCTGACCCGTCCCCCGCCGCCGGGACGCCGACCCCCGACGGCCCCCGCCCCACCCCGCCCCCGGCGGAGCGCCCCCCAGGCCGCCCCACCGGGGGCGTTCGGCGTTCCCGCGCCCTGGGGCTCCGCCCCGGACCCCGCGCCTCGAACTCCGCCGGACGGCGGCTCTGCCGTCAGCCGATGTCCGGCGGGTCGACGCGGATCCGCACAGCGTCCGCCGCCGCGACGCCCCGCGCCAGGCGGGCCGCCTGCGCCGACTTCAGGGCCGCCGCCAGCGCAGCGCCACTGCCCGGCGGGACCCGGACCAGCGCCCGCTCCCCCGCGGACGGCTCCCCGCGCCGCCCCGGCAGCGGCACCGGCCCGAGGACCTCCGCGTCCACCGGCAGGCCCGCACCGGCCAGGAAGGCCTCCACCGCCTCACCGCGCCCGGCCACCTCCGCCATCCGCGACACCGGCGGGAAACCGAGCTGGGCCCGCTCCGCGAGCTCCCGCACCGCATGCCCGACGGGGTCCCACCGCACCAGCGCCTGGACCGGCCGCAGCGTCGGCTCGGCGACCACGACGACCTGCCCGTCCCCCCGCACCAGCGAGGAGGCGGCGATCCACCGCCGCAGCGCGTCCTCCCCCGCCCGCAGGTCGGGCCGGGTCAGCATCGCCCAGCCGTCGAGCAGCAGCGCCGCCGCGTACCCGGCGCCCGCCGCGACCGGTTCGGCGCCGGGGGTGGACACCACCAGCGCGGGCTGGTCCGGCACCTCGTCCAGGACGTGGTCGCGCCCGGAGGTCCGTACGGGCACGGCCGGGAAGGCCCGCCCCAGTTCCTCGGCGGTCCGCCGGGCACCGACCACCTGGGCCCGCAGCCGGAAGGAACCGCACTCCTCGCAGTGCCACGCCGGCTCGGCCCGCCCGCACCACCCGCACTGCAGGTCCCGCTCGTCGGGGGCCTCCAGCGGCCCCGCGCAGACCGTGCACCGCGCAGGTGTCCGGCACCGCTCGCAGGAGAGCCGGGGCACATAGCCGCGCCGGGGCACCTGGACCAGTACGGGCCCGGTCTTGAGCCCCTCCCGTACGGTCTCCCACGCCAGGCTCGGCAGCCGGGCGGCCCGCGCCGCGCCGTCGCGGGCCAGCAGCTCGTCGCCGACGGTCCGGATCCGCGGGGCGCACGCCCGTACCGTCTCGCGGCTCGCGGCCAGCGGGCGCGCCCAGCCGGACTCCACCAGCTGCGCGGCCTCGACGGTGCAGCTGGTGCTCCCGGCGAGGAAGCCGCAGCCCTCGCTGACCGCGCGCAGTTCCAGGACCTCCCGGACGTGCGGGAAGGGGGCGTGGTCGTCGCTGTGGCTGGAGTCCCCGTCGTCCCAGACGGCGACCAGCCCGAGGTCCCGTACGGGTGCGAACATCGCGGCCCGGGTCCCGACGACGGCCCTCACCGAGCCCCGGCTCACGGCCAGCCACTGGCGGTAGCGCTTCTCGGGCCCGGACTCGGCGGTGAGCAGCGCGTGCCGCCCGTCCCCCAGCAGAGCGGTGAGCGCCGCGTCGACGCGGGCGGCGGTGCGCCCGTCGGGTACGACGGCGAGGGCGCCGCGCCCGGAGGCGAGGGTGGCGGCCATGGCGCGGGCGAGCTCGTCGGCCCAGCCGGGGCCGGGCAGGGCGGTCCACACGGCGCGGGGCGCCCCGCCGGTGGCCAGGGCCCGCAGGAAGCCCGGGCCGTTGCCGTACCGCTCCCAGCCGCCGGCTTCGGGGGCGGCGGGCGGCGGCAGCGGCTCGGGCGAGGGCTTCGCCTCGGCGCGGGCGCTGCGCGCGGGGAGGGCGAGCTGGAGCACGTCGGCCAGGCTGCCGGCGTACCGGTCGGCGACGGCGCGGGCGAGGGCGAGCATGCGCGGGCCGAGCACGACCTCGGGCGAGACGACCTGGGCGAGGGCGGCGAGGGCGCCGCTGTAGTCGGACTCGGCGCGCCGCTCGACGATGAACCCGTCGATGAGTCCGCCGCCCTCGCGGCGCCCGCCGTGGACCTGGTGGGAGCCGGCGCCGAAACGGACCCGGACGCGGACGCCCGGCTGGGCGCTCTCGGCGAGCTCGGCGGGGACGGCGTAGTCCCACAGCTGGTCGAGGTGGAGCACGCCCTTGTTGACGAGGATCCGGGCGACCGGAAGCTCCTCGGCGAGGGCGGCCCCCCGCCAGGTGCGGGGTTTGGCCTTGGGTGCCTTGGCCTTCGCCTCGGCCACCATTTCCCGGATCAGGGCGAGCTGTTCCGGCGGGGAATCGTTCGCGCTGCTCACACCAGCATTCTTACCAAACGCCACCGACAACGAACGGCCCCGGACCTGGAGAGGTCCGGGGCCGTTCGGTTCGGCCGGGTGTTACAGACCGGCGGCGGCGCGCAGGGCGTCCACGCGGTCGGTGCGCTCCCAGGTGAAGTCCGGCAGTTCGCGGCCGAAGTGGCCGTACGCGGCGGTCTGGGCGTAGATCGGGCGCAGCAGGTCGAGGTCGCGGATGATCGCGGCCGGGCGGAGGTCGAAGACCTCGCCGATGGCCTCCTCGATCTTCTGGACGTCGACCTTGGCGGTGCCGAAGGTCTCGACGAAGAGACCGACCGGCTCGGCCTTGCCGATCGCGTACGCGACCTGGACCTCGCAGCGCGAGGCGAGCCCGGCGGCGACGACGTTCTTGGCGACCCAGCGCATCGCGTACGCGGCGGAGCGGTCGACCTTGGACGGGTCCTTGCCGGAGAAGGCGCCGCCACCGTGGCGGGCCATGCCGCCGTAGGTGTCGATGATGATCTTGCGGCCGGTGAGGCCGGCGTCGCCCATCGGGCCGCCGATCTCGAAGCGGCCGGTCGGGTTGACCAGCAGGCGGTAGCCCTCGGTGTCGAGCTTGATGCCGTCCTCGACGAGCTGGGCCAGCACGTGCTCGACGACGAACTCGCGGATGTCCGGAGCGAGCAGCGAGTCCAGGTCGATGTCCGCGGCGTGCTGCGAGGAGACCACGACGGTGTCGAGGCGCACGGCCTTGTCACCGTCGTACTCGATGGTGACCTGGGTCTTGCCGTCGGGGCGCAGGTACGGGATGGTCCCGTTCTTGCGGACCTCCGACAGCCGGCGGGAGAGCCGGTGCGCGATGTGGATCGGGAGCGGCATGAGCTCGGGGGTCTCGTCGCAGGCGTAGCCGAACATCAGGCCCTGGTCGCCGGCGCCCTGCTTGTCGAGCTCGTCCTCGTCGCCCTCGACCCGCTTCTCGTACGCGGTGTCGACACCCTGCGCGATGTCCGGGGACTGGGCGCCGATGGACACCGAGACGCCGCAGGAGGCGCCGTCGAAGCCCTTCTTGGACGAGTCGTAACCGATTTCGAGGATCTTGTCGCGCACGAGCTGGGCGATCGGCGCGTAAGCCTTCGTCGTCACCTCGCCCGCGATGTGCACCAGACCGGTGGTGATGAGGGTCTCCACGGCCACACGCGAGGTCGGGTCCTCGGCGAGGAGCGCGTCGAGGATCGTGTCGCTGATCTGGTCAGCGATCTTGTCGGGGTGACCCTCGGTCACGGACTCCGAGGTAAACAGGCGACGGGACACAACGCTCCCTGGGGTTGCAGCGGCTGCTGGCTGATCATTTGGCGGAACCACATCGGGGGCTGCGCCCGATCACGTTCCGGATGCAGTTTATCGGTCGCCACCGTACGCCGGACCACCTGTCTCGCCCTGTGGGAGGCATGTGACCTGCGGCACTCCATTCTTGCGCAAGGAGTTGCCCGCGGAAAGAGGCTCCACTCAGGCGCGTCGGGATGTGAGGCGAGCCGCGACCTGGTCCCACACCACCTCGGCCAGCGCTTCCTTTGGACCGTAGGGGACCTGCGTCTCGGCCCCGTCGGAGGCCAGGATGACGGCCTCGTTCTCCTCGGAACCGAAGGTCTTGGCTTCGCCGACCTCGTTCACGACGAGAAGGTCACATCCCTTGCGCAGGAGCTTGGCGCGCCCGTTGGCGAGCACGTCGTCCGTCTCGGCGGCGAAACCGACCACGACCTGCCCCTCCCGGGCCCGGTCGGCGGAGATCTCGGCGAGCACGTCCGGGTTGCGCACGAGGGCGACCGGCGCCGGGTCCTCCCCGTCCTTCTTCTTGATCTTTCCGCCGGCGTACTCGGCCGGCCGGAAGTCGGCGACGGCCGCGGCCATCACCACGGCGTCGGCATCGGCGGCCGCCTTGAGCACGGCCTCCCGCAGCTGTACGGCCGTGCCGACCCGTACGACGTCCGCCCCGGCCGGGTCGGCGAGCGCGGTGTTGGCCGCGACGAGCGTGACCCGGGCGCCGCGCGCCACGGCTGTGCGGGCGAGCGCGTAGCCCTGCTTGCCCGAGGAGCGGTTGCCGAGGAAGCGGACGGGGTCGAGCGGCTCCCGGGTGCCGCCGGCGCTGATCACCACGTGGCGTCCGGCGAGGTCGGGCTCGGCCCCCGGGCGCGCCAGGACCCTGCGGCACACCTCGTAGATCTCCTCGGGGTCGGGCAGCCGCCCCTTGCCGGTGTCCTTGCCGGTGAGCCGGCCGACGGCGGGCTCGATGACCACGGCTCCGCGCCGGCGCAGCGTGGCCACGTTCTCCTGGGTGGCGGGGTGCTCCCACATCTCGGTGTGCATCGCGGGGGCGAAGACCACCGGGCAGCGCGCGGTGAGCAGCGTGTTGGTCAGCAGGTCGTCGGCGAGGCCGTGGGCGGCCTTGGCCAGCATGTCGGCGGTGGCCGGGGCGACGACGACGAGGTCCGCGGACTGGCCGATGCGCACGTGCGGCACCTCGTGGACGGTCTCCCAGACCTCGGTGGAGGCCGGGTTCCCGGAGAGGGCGGCCCAGGTGGCCTCGCCCACGAAGTTCAAGGACGCGGCCGTCGGCACCACCCGTACCTCGTGCCCGGACTCGGTCAGCCGGCGCAGCAGCTCGCACGCCTTGTAGGCGGCGATCCCGCCGCTGACCCCCAGCACGACCTTCGGCTTACCCACCAGGCACTCCCCTTCAGGATCCGTCTCACTGTGACACCTACGGGCCTATGACACACCACAGGCCCGGCAGATGTTCTGCCGGGCCTGTGGTGAAAGGAATTCTCGGTGCCTTACTGAGCCGGGGCCTCGATGGCCTCGGAGGTCAGCAGACCCGCGTTGATCTCGCGCAGCGCGATCGAAAGCGGCTTCTCGTGGACGTGGGTGTCCACCAGCGGGCCGACGTACTCGAGCAGGCCCTCACCGAGCTGCGAGTAGTACGCGTTGATCTGACGCGCACGCTTGGCCGCGTAGATCACGAGGCTGTACTTCGAGTCAGTAGCCTCGAGCAGCTCGTCGATCGGCGGGTTGATGATGCCCTCGGGCGCAGTGATGGAAGAGGACACGCTCTACCTTCCGAAGATGGGTGAAAGATCAAGCATTGATCGATGCAAAAATCGATCAACGATCAGACAACTTCCATCAAGGCTAGCAGCTCGCGAGCCACGTCCTCGACGGAGGTGTTGACAAGGGTGGTGTCGAACTCTGACTCGGCAGCGAGTTCGATCTTGGCGGTGTCGAGCCGGCGCGCGATCACATCGGCCGTTTCGGTGCCCCGGCCGGTGAGCCGCCGGACCAGTTCGTCCCAGCTCGGTGGGGCCAGGAAGACCAGCTGGGCCTCGGGCATCGACTCGCGGACGAGCCGGGCGCCCTGGAGGTCGATCTCCAGCAGTACCGGTTCGCCGTTCTCCAGGCGTTCCAGCACTGCGCCGCGCGGTGTGCCGTAGCGGTTGCCCGCGAATTCGGCCCATTCGAGCAGCTCGCCGTTGGCGATCAGCTTGTCGAACTCGTCGTCGTTGACGAAGAAGTACTGGACTCCGTGTCGCTCACCGGGCCGCGGCTTGCGGGTGGTGGCCGACACCGAGAGCCAGACCTCGGGGTGGACCTTGCGCATATGCGCGACGACCGTGCTCTTGCCGACCCCCGAGGGGCCGGAGAGCACGGTCAGCCGCGGACGAACCTCTGCTGCCATAGAGCGATTATCCAGCTTCTCGGGACTGCCTGAGAACGCCGGGGGAACTTCAGGCAGCGCGTCAGCCGGCAGGAGTGCCGAACTCACGCTCCAGAGAGGCGATCT
This sequence comes from Streptomyces sp. NPDC060031, assembly GCF_042736805.1. Taxonomy (NCBI): domain Bacteria; kingdom Bacillati; phylum Actinomycetota; class Actinomycetes; order Kitasatosporales; family Streptomycetaceae; genus Streptomyces; species Streptomyces sp. NPDC060031. The sequence goes on along the minus strand of NZ_JBHWVM010000020.1, from coordinate 33,119 downwards.
GGTTGGAGCCGAGACCTCGAACACGTCGAGACTCGGAGATGCCGAGGCGCTCCATGATCTGCTTGGCGCGGACCTTGCCCACGCCGGGCAGGGACTCCAGCAGGGCGGAGACCTTCATCTTTCCGATGACGTCGTTCTCCTGGCCCGTCTTGATGACCTCTTGGAGCGAGGCGCCGGAATGCTTGAGTCGATTCTTCACCTCGGCCCGCTCCCGGCGAGCCGCGGCGGCCTTTTCGAGCGCGGCTGCGCGCTGTTCAGGGGTAAGGGGCGGAAGAGCCACGCCTACGTCACCTCGGATGTCGAACTGTCGGATACGGACCGGCGGGGAGCCTGAAGGCACCACGCCAGGCGAGGGCCCGAACAGCGGTGATGCTCGATCGCTGCTCGTTCACTCTGATCGGAGACTAGCGGCCATGACCGCTCCAGTCAGCGAGAACGGACGAAAAGTCCTGGTCAGCCTCCACTGAACCGTACATCACGGACAAACTACCCCGGTTTTGTCCGAGGAAAGACGTTCGAATTTCGTCAGGTGGGGCGACGAGCCCTCCGACGGCCTCCCCGAAAGACCGGAATCCGGGTCCGGGGAGCGCCGTGCGCAGGTCGTCGCGTCAGGCGGCCACGGCCTTGCGGATCTCTTCCGCGAACTCGTTCGCCGAGGAGCGCAGGGCGGCCGCGTCCGGGCCGTGCTTCAGTACCCCCCGCGACACGTTCGGCACGACGTTGCGGACGGCCGCGCCGAAGACGCCCGGCAGGTCCTGCGCCGTCGCGCCCTGCGCGCCGATCCCGGGGGCCAGCAGCGGCCCGTTGATGTCCAGGTCGAAGGAGGAGAGGTCGCCGAGCGTGGCGCCCACGACCGCGCCGAAGGACCCCATCGGCTCCGCGCCCGCGTTCTCCGCCGCCAGGTGCGCCAGCATCGTCGCGCCGACCGACAGCCCGTCGGCCCGCACCGCCCGCTGGACCTCCGCACCCTCCGGGTTCGAGGTGAGGGCCAGCACGAACAGGCCCGCCCCCGACTCCCGCGCCAGCTCCACGGCCGGCTTCAGCGAGCCGTAGCCCAGGTACGGGGACACCGTCAGCGCGTCCGAGAACAGCGGCGAGGACGGCGAGAGGAAGGTCTCGGCGTACGCGGCCATGGTCGAGCCGATGTCGCCCCGCTTGGCGTCCATGACGACCAGGGACCCGGCCGCGCGCGCGTCCGCGACGGTCCGCTCCAGGACCGCGACGCCCCGCGACCCGAAGCGCTCGAAGAAGGCGGCCTGCGGCTTGAACACCGCCACCGAGTCCGCCAGGGCCTCCACGACGGTCCGCGAGAACCGCTCCAGGCCCGCGATGTCGTCGTTCAGGCCCCAGGAGGCCAGCAGCTCGGCGTGCGGGTCGATGCCCACGCACAGCGGGCCGCGCGAGTCCATGGCGGCGCGCAGGCGGGCACCGAACGGGGTCACGGGGGTCACAGGGGTCACAGCGCGGCCTTTCGGGTCTCGGCGCCCACCGCGTCGGCGAGCGTCTCGTACGGGCTGGCGGCCAGGCGCGCGGCCAGGCCCTTGTGAATGGCGCGGGCGTAGAACGGGCCCTCGTAGATGAAGGCGCTGTAGCCCTGGACCAGGGTCGCCCCGGCCAGGATCCGCTGCCAGGCGTCCTCGGCGTTCTCGATGCCTCCGACACCCACCAGCACCAGCCGGTCCCCCACGCGGGCGTACAGCCGCCTCAGGACCTCCAGGGAGCGCTCCTTGACGGGGGCGCCGGACAGCCCGCCGGCCTCCTTCACCAGGGAGGGGTCGGAGCGAAGGCCCAGGCCCTCCCGCGCGATCGTCGTGTTCGTGGCGATGATGCCGTCCAGGCCCAGCTCCAGCGCGAGGTCGGCGACCGCGTCCACGTCCTCGTCGGCGAGGTCCGGCGCGATCTTGACCAGCAGCGGGACCCGCCGGTCCGTCACCACGCGGTCCGCGGCCTCGCGCACGGCCGCCAGCAGCGGGCGCAGGGACTCGGCGGCCTGGAGGTTGCGCAGCCCCGGGGTGTTCGGCGAGGAGACGTTGACCACGAGGTAGTCGGCGTGGCGGGCGAGGCGCTCGGTCGAGGCGACGTAGTCCCGGGCGGCCTCCTCCTCCGGTACGGCCTTCGTCTTGCCGATGTTGACGCCGACGACCGTCTCGAAGACCGGCGTACGGGTGGCCAGGCGCTCGGCCACGGCCGCGGAGCCCTCGTTGTTGAAGCCCATCCGGTTGATCAGCGCGCGGTCCGGCACGAGCCGGAAGAGCCGCTTCTTCGGGTTGCCCGGCTGGGCCTCGGCGGTGACCGTGCCGATCTCGATGTGGTCGAAGCCGAGCATCGACATGCCGTCGATGGCGACCGCGTTCTTGTCGAAGCCCGCGGCGAGGCCGAAGGGGCCGTGCATCCGCAGTCCGAGCGCCTCGGTGCGCAGCGACGCGTGGCGCGGTGCCAGGGCCGCCGCCACGAAGGTGCGCAGCACCGGCGTACGGGCCGCGAGGCGGATCCAGCGGAAGGCCATGTGGTGGGCCTGCTCCGGGTCCATCCGCTTGAAGACGAGGTTGAAGAAGAGTTTGTACATCGGCTGGAAGATCCCTCTGCGCTCATGAAGAGGGGGACACCCGTCGCATCAGCGAATCCGGTGTCCCCCTCTCCTGTACGGGCTGCTAGTCGCGGGCCGCGATCAGGTGCTCGGCGTGTTCCTGGAGCGAACGGACGCCCACGTCGCCGCGGTTGAGTGCGTCGATGCCCTGGACGGCGGCGGCGAGCGCCTGGACCGTCGTCAGACACGGGACGCTGCGCGCCACGGCCGCCGTGCGGATCTCGTAGCCGTCGAGGCGGCCGCCGGTGCCGTACGGAGTGTTGACGATCAGGTCGACCTGGCCGTCGTGGATCAGCTGGACGATGGTCTTCTCGCCGCCCGGGCCCTCGCCCTCGCTGAGCTTGCGCACCACGGTGGCGTTGATGCCGTTGCGGCGCAGCACCTCGGCGGTGCCGGAGGTCGCGAGCAGCTCGAAGCCGTGGGCGACGAGCTCGCGCGCCGGGAAGATCATCGAGCGCTTGTCGCGGTTGGCGACGGAGATGAAGGCGCGGCCCTTGGTCGGCAGCGGGCCGTAGGCGCCGGCCTGCGACTTGGCGTAGGCCGTGCCGAAGACGGAGTCGATGCCCATGACCTCGCCGGTGGAGCGCATCTCCGGGCCGAGGACCGTGTCGACGCCGCGGCCGTGGATGTCGCGGAACCGCGACCACGGCATGACGGCCTCCTTGACGGAGATCGGCGCGTCGAGCGGCAGGGTGCCGCCGTCGCCGGTCTTGGGCAGCATGCCCTCGGCGCGCAGCTCGGCGATGGTGGTGCCGAGCGAGATGCGCGCGGCGGCCTTCGCGAGCGGGACGGCGGTCGCCTTCGAGGTGAAGGGGACGGTCCGGGAGGCGCGCGGGTTGGCCTCCAGGACGTAGAGGATGTCACCCGCCATCGCGAACTGGATGTTGATCAGGCCGCGGACGCCGACGCCCTTGGCGATGGCTTCGGTGGAGGCGCGCAGCCGCTTGATGTCGTAGCCGCCGAGGGTGATCGGGGGCAGGGCGCAGGCCGAGTCGCCGGAGTGGATGCCGGCTTCCTCGATGTGCTCCATGACGCCGCCGAGGTAGAGCTCGGTGCCGTCGTAGAGGGCGTCGACGTCGATCTCGATGGCGTCGTCGAGGAAGCGGTCGACCAGCACGGGGCGGGTCGGCGAGATCTCGGTGGACTCGGCGATGTACGACTCGAGGCGGGCCTCGTCGTACACGATCTCCATGCCGCGGCCGCCGAGCACGTACGAGGGGCGTACGAGGACGGGGTAGCCGATCTCGTCGGCGATGGCCTTGGCACCCGTGAAGGTGGTGGCGGTGCCGTGCTTGGGGGCCGGCAGGCCGGCGTCGGCGAGGACCTGGCCGAAGGCGCCGCGGTCCTCGGCGGCGTGGATGGCCTCCGGGGAGGTGCCGACGACGGGGACGCCGTTGTCCTTGAGCGCCTGGGCGAGACCGAGGGGGGTCTGGCCGCCGAGCTGGACGACGACGCCGGCGATGGGGCCGGCGAGGGACTCGGCGTGGACGATCTCCAGCACGTCTTCGAGCGTCAGCGGCTCGAAGTACAGGCGGTCGGAGGTGTCGTAGTCGGTGGAGACCGTCTCCGGGTTGCAGTTGACCATCACGGTCTCGTAGCCGGCGTCGCTGAGGGCGAAGGAGGCGTGGACGCAGGAGTAGTCGAACTCGATGCCCTGGCCGATGCGGTTCGGGCCGGAGCCCAGGATGATGACCGCGGGCTTGGTGCGCGGGGAGACCTCGGACTCCTCGTCGTACGAGGAGTAGAAGTACGGGGTCTTCGCGGCGAACTCGGCGGCGCAGGTGTCGACCGTCTTGTAGACCGGGCGGACGCCGAGCGCGTGGCGGACCTCGCGGACGACGTCCTCGCGCAGGCCGCGGATCTCGGCGATCTGGGCGTCGGAGAAGCCGTGGCGCTTGGCCTCGGCGAGCAGCTCGGGGTGGAGCTTCTCGGCGGCGGCCAGCTCGTCGGCGATCTCCTTGATCAGGAAGAGCTGGTCGACGAACCAGGGGTCGATCTTCGTGGACTCGAAGACCTCTTCCTGGGTGGCGCCGGCGCGGATGGCCTGCATGACGGTGTTGATGCGGCCGTCGGTCGGGCGGGCCGCGGTGGCGAGGAGTTCGGCCTTGTCGCCGACCGGGCCGACGAAGGTGAACTGCGAGCCCTTCTTCTCCAGGGAGCGCAGGGCCTTCTGGAGCGCCTCGGTGAAGTTGCGGCCGATGGCCATGGCCTCGCCCACCGACTTCATGGTGGTGGTGAGGGTGGAGTCGGCGAGCGGGAACTTCTCGAAGGCGAAGCGCGGAGCCTTGACCACGACGTAGTCGAGGCTCGGCTCGAAGGAGGCCGGGGTCTTCTCGGTGATGTCGTTGGGGACCTCGTCGAGCGTGTAGCCGATGGCCAGCTTGGCGGCGATCTTGGCGATCGGGAAGCCGGTGGCCTTCGACGCGAGCGCCGAGGAGCGCGAGACGCGCGGGTTCATCTCGATGACGATGACGCGGCCGTCGGCCGGGTCGATGGCGAACTGGATGTTGCAGCCGCCGGTGTCGACGCCGACCTCGCGGATGATCGCGATGCCGATGTCGCGCAGCCGCTGGTACTCGCGGTCGGTCAGCGTCATCGCCGGGGCGACGGTGATGGAGTCGCCGGTGTGGACGCCCATCGGGTCGAAGTTCTCGATGGAGCAGACGACGACCACGTTGTCCTTGGTGTCGCGCATCAGCTCCAGCTCGTACTCCTTCCAGCCGAGGATGGACTCCTCCAGGAGCACCTCGGTGGTCGGGGAGAGCGTCAGGCCCTGGCCGGCGATGCGGCGCAGCTCTTCCTCGTCGTGGGCGAAGCCGGAGCCGGCGCCGCCCATGGTGAAGGAGGGGCGCACGACGACGGGGTAGCCGCCGAGGGTGTCGACGCCCTTGATGACGTCGTCCATCGTGTGGCAGATGACCGAGCGGGCGGACTCGCCGTAGCCGATCTTGGCCTTGACGGCCTCGACGACGCCCTTGAAGAGGTCGCGGTCCTCGCCCTTGTTGATGGCCTCGACGTTGGCGCCGATGAGCTCGACGCCGTACTTCTCCAGCACACCCTGCTCGTGCATGGAGATGGCGGTGTTCAGCGCGGTCTGGCCGCCGAGGGTCGGGAGCAGCGCGTCGGGGCGCTCCTTCGCGATGATCTTCTCGACGAACTCGGGGGTGATCGGCTCGACGTACGTGGCGTCGGCGATCTCCGGGTCGGTCATGATCGTCGCGGGGTTGGAGTTCACCAGGATGACCCGCAGGCCCTCGGCCTTGAGGATGCGGCAGGCCTGGGTGCCGGAGTAGTCGAACTCGGCGGCCTGGCCGATGACGATCGGGCCGGAGCCGATGACCAGGACGGACTGGATATCGGTGCGCTTAGGCACGCTCGGCCTCCATCAGAGATACGAAGCGGTCGAAGAGGTACGCGGCGTCGTGCGGGCCGGCAGCCGCCTCGGGGTGGTACTGGACGGAGAAGGCCGGCTGGTCGAGCAGCTGGAGGCCTTCGACGACCTGGTCGTTCAGGCAGACGTGGGAGACCTCGGCGCGGCCGTAGGGGGTCTCGGAGACCTTGTCGAGGGGCGCGTCCACGGCGAAGCCGTGGTTGTGCGCGGTGACCTCGACCTTGCCGGTGGTGCGGTCCTGCACCGGCTGGTTGATGCCGCGGTGGCCGTACTTCAGCTTGTACGTGCCGAAGCCGAGCGCGCGGCCCAGGATCTGGTTGCCGAAGCAGATGCCGAAGAGCGGGGTCTTGCGCTCCAGGACACCCTGCATGACGGCCACGGGGCCGTCCGCGGTGGCCGGGTCGCCCGGGCCGTTGGAGAAGAACACGCCGTCCGGGTTGACCGCGTAGACGTCCTCGACGGTGGCGGTGGCGGGGAGCACGTGCACCTCGATGCCGCGCTCGGCCATCCGGTGCGGGGTCATGCCCTTGATGCCGAGGTCCACGGCGGCGACGGTGAACTTCTTCTCACCGATCGCGGGGACGACGTACGTCTCCTTGGTGGCGACCTCGGCGGAGAGGTTGGCGCCCTTCATCTGCGGGGCTTCCAGGACGCGGGCCAGCAGGGCCGCGTCGTCGGTGGCACCGGCGGTCGCCTCGCCGGAGAAGATGCCGACGCGCATGGCGCCGCGCTCGCGCAGGTGGCGGGTCAGGGCGCGGGTGTCGATGCCGCAGATGCCGACGACGCCCTGCTTGACCAGTTCCTCGTCCAGCGAGCGCTGCGAGCGCCAGTTGGACGGGACGCGGGCGGGGTCGCGTACGACGTAGCCGGCCACCCAGATGCGGGAGGACTCGGGGTCTTCGTCGTTGACGCCGGTGTTGCCCACGTGCGGGGCGGTCATCACGACGACCTGCCGGTGGTACGACGGGTCGGTGAGGGTCTCCTGGTAACCGGTCATGCCGGTGGAGAACACGGCCTCGCCGAAGGTCTCCCCCACAGCGCCGTAGGCACGGCCGCGGAAGATCCGACCGTCCTCCAGGACGAGTACGGCGGGAGCTTTGGCTGCTCCCCTGGTGGAGGTCGTCATCGTTCGGCGCCTTCCGTCGTGATGGATGAGTTCATGAGATTGACGGCTTCGACCCATGCGGCGTGTTCGGCCGCGCGGTCGGAGCGGAAACCGGAGTCGATCAGCCTGTCGCCGTGCGCCCATGTGACGACGAGCAGACCGCCCTCGGTGAGTACCTTGCCCGCGATTCCCTTGTCGAGGCGGGCGCCGCGCAGTTGCGCGGCCGGTACGAAGAAGTCGGTGGCACCCGGACGGACCACGTCGAGGCCCGCGTCGGTGAGCGTGAGCTCGACCCGGCTGCGGACGCCCAGACCGTGGGCGACGATCCGATCGAGCCACTGCCCCGCGGTGGTGGAGCCGTGGTACCGGCCGGTCAGGGCCAGGCGGTGCTCGGGGAGACCGCCGGGGGCGACGGGCAGCTCCGGCAGATCGCTCTGCAGGGTGCCGCGCCATTTCCAGCCCTGCCGCATCAGCCAGTACACGAAGGCGATGAAGGCGAGCAGACCGATCACCCACGCGATGCGCGCGCCCCAGTCCGTCACCTCCGCCGACTGTCGTTCGGCGGCCTCCGCGGCCAGTTGGATTACTGCAGGTGTCACGCCAGCTTCCCGTCCACGACCGTTGCCCGGCCCCGCAGGAAGGTGTGAGTGACGCGACCCGGCAGCTCACGGCCCTCGTAAGGCGTGTTGCGGCTGCGGGAGGCGAAGTGTGCGGGGTCCACGACTCCACGGTACGAGGTATCGACCAAGGTCAGGTTCGCGGGTTCACCTGCCGAGACGGGCCGGCCGTGGTTCTGCAGGCTGCCGATGCGCGCCGGGGCGTGCGACATGCGCTCGGCGACGCCCGCCCAGTCGAGCAGTCCGGTCTCCACCATCGTCTGCTGGACCACGGACAGCGCGGTCTCCAGACCCACCATGCCCATGGCGGCGGCGGCCCACTCGCAGTCCTTGTCCTCGTGCGGGTGCGGGGCGTGGTCGGTGGCGACGATGTCGATCGTGCCGTCGGCGAGCGCCTCGCGCAGGGCCATGACGTCGCGCTCGGTGCGCAGCGGCGGGTTGACCTTGTAGACCGGGTCGTACGAGCGGACGAGCTCGTCGGTGAGGAGCAGGTGGTGCGGGGTGACCTCGGCGGTGACGTCGATGCCGCGGGACTTGGCCCAGCGGACGATCTCCACGGAGCCGGCGGTGGAGAGGTGGCAGATGTGCACGCGGGAGCCGACGTGCTCGGCGAGGAGGACGTCGCGGGCGATGATCGACTCCTCGGCGACGGCCGGCCAGCCGCCGAGGCCGAGCTCGGCCGAGACGATGCCCTCGTTCATCTGGGCGCCCTCGGTCAGGCGGGGCTCCTGGGCGTGCTGGGCGACGACGCCGCCGAAGGCCTTCACGTACTCCAGGGCGCGGCGCATGATCACGGCGTCGTCGACGCACTTGCCGTCGTCGGAGAAGACCGTGACGCGGGCGGCGGACTCGTGCATGGCACCCAGCTCGGAGAGCTTCTTGCCCTCCAGGCCCACGGTGACGGCGCCGATCGGCTGCACGTCGCAGTAGCCGGACTCCTTGCCCAGGCGCCAGACCTGCTCGACGACGCCGGCGGTGTCGGCGACCGGGAAGGTGTTGGCCATGGCGAAGACGGCGGTGAAGCCGCCGGAGGCGGCGGCGCGGGTGCCGGTCAGGACGGTCTCGGAGTCCTCGCGGCCGGGCTCGCGCAGGTGGGTGTGCAGGTCGACGAGGCCGGGGAGGAGCACCTGGCCCCCGGCCTCGATGACGGTCGCGCCCTCGGCGGACAGGTCCTGCCCCACCTCGGCGATGGTCTCGCCGTCGATCAGGACGTCCTGCGCCTCGCCACCGAGTACCTTCGCGCCACGAATAAGGATCTTGCTCATCTTTACTTGCTCTCCTCGGTGCGGGGCGTGCTGGTGGTGGTGACGGCGGGCTCGGATCCACCGAGCAGCAGGTACAGGACGGCCATGCGGATCGACACGCCGTTGGCGACCTGCTCGACGACCGTGCAGCGGTCGGAGTCGGCGACCTCGGCGGTGATCTCCATGCCGCGGACCATCGGCCCGGGGTGCATGACGATGGCGTGCTCGGGCATCCGCGCCATGCGCGCGCCGTCCAGACCGTAGCGCCGGGAGTACTCGCGCTCGGTCGGGAAGAAGGCGGCGTTCATGCGCTCGCGCTGCACACGCAGCATCATGACCGCGTCCGACTTCGGCAGCACCTCGTCGAGGCTGTACGAGATCTCGCACGGCCAGGTCTCGACGCCGACGGGCACCAGGGTGGGCGGGGCCACCAGGGTGACCTCGGCGCCGAGGGTGTGCAGCAGGTCGACGTTGGAACGGGCCACGCGGCTGTGCAGGACGTCGCCGACGAGCGTGATCCGGCGGCCGTCGAGCCCCTTGCCGAGTCCGGCGTCCTTGCCGACCAGGCGGCGGCGCATGGTGAACGCGTCGAGCAGGGCCTGGGTGGGGTGCTGGTGGGTGCCGTCGCCCGCGTTGATCACGGGGGCGTCGATCCAGCCGGAGGTCGCGAGCCGGTAGGGGGCGCCGGAGGCGCCGTGCCGGATGACCACGGCGTCGACGCCCATGGCCTCCAGGGTCTGGGCGGTGTCCTTGAGGGACTCGCCCTTGGAGACGCTGGAGCCCTTCGCCGCGAAGTTGATGACGTCGGCGGAGAGGCGCTTCTCGGCGGCTTCGAAGGAGATGCGGGTGCGGGTCGAGTCCTCGAAGAAGAGGTTGCAGATGGTGCGTCCGCGCAGGGTGGGCAGTTTCTTTATCGGCCGGTCCGCGACGCGGGCCATCTCCTCGGCGGTGTCGAGGATGAGGACGGCGTCGTCGCGCGTGAGATCGGCGGCCGAGATGAGGTGGCGCTTCATCCGGGTGCTCCGTAAGTCGGGGAGGGCAGACAGCGGGGCTGGCTGGAGGTACGGGCAGGGCAGGCTGCGGCGCGGGCCCGGGGGCCCGGGGCGCGTACGGGCTAGAGCCCGGCTGCCCGGTCGGTCCGCTGGCCGAGCAGCACGGCGTCTCGGCCGTCCTCCTCCTGGAGCTGGACCTTGACGGTCTCCCGCAGCGACGTGGGGAGGTTCTTGCCGACGTAGTCGGCGCGGATCGGCAGTTCGCGGTGGCCGCGGTCGACGAGGACAGCGAGCTGCACGGCGCGGGGGCGGCCGATGTCGCCGAGGGCGTCGAGGGCGGCGCGGATGGTGCGTCCGGAGAAGAGCACGTCGTCGACGAGGACCACGAGGCGGCCGTCGATGTCGTCGCCGGGGATCTCGGTGCGGCCGATCGCGCGGGCGGGCTTCATCCGCAGGTCGTCGCGGTACATGGTGATGTCGAGGGAGCCGACCGGGATCTTCGTGCCGGTGATCTCTTCGAGCTTGGCGGCCAGCCGGCGGGCCAGGTACACACCGCGGGTGGGGATGCCGAGGAGCACCACGTCGTCGGCGCCCTTGGCGCGTTCGACGATTTCGTGGGCGATGCGGGTCAGGACCCGCGCGATGTCCTGTGCGTCGAGTACGGGACGCATGGCATCGGAGAGCCCGGAGTTCTGGGCAGCGTTCTGAGTGTCCATGAAAAGGACCTCCTTCTCCGCCTCACGGGACGGACCTTAAAGGACGTCTGATGTACGCGTTCCACGGTACCAGGGGGATCGGGCCGAATTCGCATCGGGGCTGACCAGAGCCCCTCTAAGAGGGGGTTGGTGACCATTCGGCTTGACGCACCCAAGTAACGCTGCGTAACCTCACAGTGAGTTACCAGCCGCGCGGCGGAGCCGCTCGTCGTCACAGCGTCCGGGAGCCTTATGTCCAGCGAATACGCCAAACAGCTCGGGGCCAAGCTCCGCGCCATCCGCACCCAGCAGGGCCTTTCCCTCCACGGTGTCGAGGAGAAGTCCCAGGGCCGGTGGAAGGCCGTTGTGGTCGGTTCCTACGAGCGCGGAGACCGCGCCGTGACCGTCCAGCGCCTCGCCGAGCTGGCGGACTTCTACGGGGTGCCGGTTCAGGAGCTGCTGCCGGGTACGACTCCCGGCGGGGCTGCCGAGCCGCCGCCGAAGCTGCGCCTCGACCTGGAGCGCCTGGCCCACGTACCCGCCGAGAAGGCCGGACCGCTGCAGCGTTACGCCGCGACGATCCAGAGCCAGCGCGGCGACTACAACGGCAAGGTGCTGTCGATCCGCCAGGACGACCTGCGCACCCTGGCCGTCATTTACGACCAGTCCCCCTCGGTCCTGACCGAGCAGCTCATCAGCTGGGGAGTCCTGGACGCGGATGCCCGTCGCGCCGTGGCGCACGAGGACATCTAGCTTCCTGGGCCCAGGGCCAGCAGAAACGTTTACCGGTGGGTGCCGGGGTGCCGAGAGGCGTCCCGGCACCCACCGGTTTTTTCGTACCCGCGCACCCCGCCGCGCACCCCGCATACGGAAGGGCCCGCAGAGCGTGCTCTGCGGGCCCTTCCGTATGAAGCGTGGGCGCGCGTCAGCTCTCGCTGCGGCGCAGGTTCGGCTTCAGGTCCTTGAACCGGCCGAGCAGCCCGTTCACGAACGAGGGCGACTCGTCCGTGGAGAACTCCTTGGCCAGCTGGACGGCCTCGTCGATGGCCACGGCGTCCGGGGTGTCGTCCACCCAGATCAGCTCGTAGGCACCGAGGCGCACGATGTTCCGGTCCACGACCGGCATGCGGTCGAGGTCCCAGTCCACGGCGTAGGTGATGATCAGGTCGTCGATCCGGTCCACCTTGTCGGCGTACCCCTCGACGAGATCCATCGTGAAGGCGCTGACCGGCGGCTGCCGGTCGTCCGACCTCGCGTGGCGGATCCAGTCCGCGAGGACCTCGCGCACGGGCACCCCGCGCTGGTCGGCCTCGAACAGGATCTGGAAAGCGCGCTTGCGCGCGTTGCTCCGGGCAGCCACGGTTAGCTGTTCACCCGGCCGAGGTAGCCGCCGGTGCGGGTGTCAACCTTGACCTTCTCGCCGGTGGTGACGAAGAGCGGGACCTGCATCTCGTAACCGGTCTCCAGCGTGGCGGGCTTGGTGCCACCGGTGGAGCGGTCGCCCTGGACGCCCGGGTCGGTGTGCTCGATGACGAGCTCGACCGCGGCCGGGAGCTCGACGTAGAGCACCTCGCCGTCGTGCTGCGCCACGGAGGCGGTGAAGCCCTCCAGCAGGAAGTTGGCGGCGTCGCCGACAGCCTTCTTGTCGACCATCAGCTGGTCGAAGGTGCCCATGTCCATGAAGACGAAGTACTCGCCGTCCATGTACGAGAACTGCATGTCACGGCGGTCGATGGTGGCCGTCTCGACCTTCGTGCCGGCGTTGAAGGTCTTGTCGACGACCTTGCCGGAGAGCACGTGCTTGAGCTTGGTGCGCACGAAGGCCGGGCCCTTGCCGGGCTTGACGTGCTGGAACTCGACGACGGACCAGAGCTGGTCACCGTCGAGCTTGAGCACCATGCCGTTCTTGAGGTCGTTCGTGGAAGCCACGGTTGCGGAATCTCCTGCACTGGAAGACCACGGGTGCGCGCACACGCCCGCCGCGGCGGGCTAGAGCGCAAGCAGTTCCTTGGTCGTAATGGTGAGTAGCTCGGGACCGCCGTCCGCCTCGGGGCGTACGACGAGCGTGTCATCGATCCGGACACCTCCCCGGCCCGGGAGGTGAACCCCCGGTTCGACGGTGACCGGCACGCAAGCGTCCAGTTTACCCATTGCCGTAGGTGCAAGCTGCGGGTCCTCGTCGATTTCGAGGCCGACGCCGTGCCCGGTCCACAGAGCGAGGGCTTCACCATGACCTGCGGAGTCGAGTACGGAGCGGGCGGCACGGTCCACATCGCGGTAGGCGGCGCCGGGCAGCAGGGCCTCGCGACCGGCCCGTTGGGCCGCGAAGACGAGCTCGTACAGCTCGATCTGCCAGTCGGCGGGGGTGGTGCCGATCACGAAGGTACGGCCGATCTCACACCGGTATCCGCGGTAGTTCGCGCCCAGGCAGACGGACAGGAAGTCGCCCTCCTCCACGCGCCGGTCGGAGGGCCGGTGCCGGGAACGGCCCGAGTGCGGGCCGGTGCCCACGGAGGTCGGGAAGGCCGGTCCGTCGGCCCCGTGGTCGACCAGACGGCGCTCCAGCTCCAGGGCCAGGTGCCGCTCCGTGCGGCCCACCAGGATCGACTCCAGGAGCTCGCCCAGGGCCTGGTCGGCGATCTCCGCGGCGATCCGCAGGCAGGCGATCTCCTCCTCGTCCTTGACGACGCGCTGCTGTTCGACGGCCGTACCGAGGTCCGCGAGGCGCAGCTTGGGCGCGACGGAGCGCAGGGCGCGGTGGCGGCCCACGGTGAGGTGGTGCTCCTCGACGGCGAGGGACTCGGCCCGCGCCGAGGCGGCCAGGTCGGCGGCCGCGACGGCCGGGTCACTGCCGGGACCTTCCAGCACGGAGAGCCGCAGCCGCTCGTCGAGCCGCCCTTCGTCGGCCTCCCCGGTGGGCGGGCCGGCGCAGAAGAGCATGTCCTCGCCGGCGGGCCCGACCAGGAGCACGGCGCCCAGCGGAGACGCCCCGGTGAGGTAGCGGACGTTCGCCGGACGCGTGATCAGTGCGGCGGCGTTCCCCGCGGCGGCACAGCGGTCGCGAAGCAGGCCCCGGCGGGTCGCGTACACGTCTGACATGTTTTCGAGCCTACGAGCGCCCGGCGCATCCGGCCTGGTGAGCGCGTCCGGACGGGGCCCCCGGGGCCCCGCCGCGCATCACCAGGGCGGGGGCGCCGCGATGGCCCGGGCCAGCGTCTCGTCCAGGGCGCGGGCCGTGCCTTCGACGTCGAGGTGCGAGTTGTCGATGATCGGCAGGCCGGAGCCGTACCAGCCCGCCATGCGGCCGTGGATCCGCGCGACCTCCTCGTCGGAGAGCCGGCGGTTGCCGGAGCGGGCCGCGTTGCGCTCCAGGACGATCTCCAGGCCCGGCAGCAGCACCACGGGCAGCAGGGCGGGCCCCACGTGGCGCTTCCAGCCGCCGAGCCCGACCACCGGACGGTCGGGGAAGACGGCGTCGTCGAGGATGCAGGAGATGCCGTTCGCCAGGAAGTTGCGGGCGGCGAAACCGCACGTGCGGCGGGCGAGGCGGTACTGGGCCTCGGAATGGTCGTTCCAGCCCGCCTGCGGGTCCGCGAAGCCCGAGCACACCCATTCCCGTACGTCGTCCAGGCTGATGTGCGCGGTGGGGACGGGCCGGGTGCCGGCCCAGTGCCGGGCCACGGTGGTCTTGCCCGCCCCGGCGGGGCCGATGAGCAGGACGGCGAGCGTGGCCCCGCCGGTCCCCGCGACCGCGGGCGGCAGCGGGACGTGCCCGGTGGCCGCGTCGGGGACCGGCGCGGCCGACGCCATCGGCACCTGCTGTACGGGGGGCGCGGCGGGCGCCGGCACGGGCGGCACCGGCCAGCCCTGCGCAGGGGGTATCGGCGGCTGCGGGGGCGCCGCCGGGTGCTGACCCGACGACTCCCAGCTCACGCCCCCCACTCCATGCTGCATCCGGTGCCACTCCGTCTCGTTCCCACACGACTGATGCGAGAACGTTATACGACTGCGGATGTCCGGCGGTTCACGCCCGCCGGTTCACGTCCGCCCGTTCACGTCCGCCCGTTCACGTCCGCCCGTTCACGCCGGTCAGCCAACCGCTCAGGCCGCGACCTCGCCGAACGCCGCCACCAGAACGGCCGGGTCGGGCCCTTCCAGCACGGTCGGCTTGGCCAGCCCGTCCAGGACGATGAAGCGCAGCAGGTCGCCGCGGGACTTCTTGTCGACCTTCATGGTCTCCAGCAGCTTGGGCCACTGGTCGCCTCGGTAGGTCAGCGGCAGCCCCACCGAGGCGAGCACCGCCTTGTGCCGGTCGGCCGTCGCGTCGTCGAGGCGGCCCGCGAGCCGGCCGAGCTCGGCCGCGAAGACCATGCCGACCGACACGGCGGCGCCGTGGCGCCACTTGTAGCGCTCGTTCTTCTCGATGGCGTGCGCGAGGGTGTGGCCGTAGTTGAGGATCTCCCGCAGCCCGGCCTCCTTCAGGTCGCTGGAGACCACGTCGGCCTTGACCTGGATCGAGCGCACGATCAGCTCGGCCGTGTGCGGCCCCGCGGGCGTGCGCGCCGCCTCCGGGTCCGCCTCGACCAGGTCGAGGATCACCGGGTCGGCGATGAAACCGGCCTTGATGATCTCGGCGAGGCCGCTGACGTAGTCGTTGACCGGCAGCGAATCCAGCGCGGCGAGGTCGCAGAGCACGCCCGCCGGCGGGTGGAAGGCGCCGACGAGGTTCTTGCCCTCGGCGGTGTTGATGCCCGTCTTCCCGCCGACCGCGGCGTCCACCATGGCCAGGATGGTGGTCGGCACGGCGATCCAGCGCACCCCGCGCAGCCAGGTGGCCGCGACGAAGCCCGCGAGGTCGGTGGTGGCGCCGCCGCCGACGCCGACGATCACATCGGTCCGGGTGAAGCCGGACTGGCCGAGCGCCTTCCAGCAGTACGCCGCCACCTCGGCCGTCTTGGCCTCCTCGGCGTTCGGTACCTGGATGGCGACGGCCTCGTAGCCCTGCTCGGTGAGGTCGTCGCGCAGGGCCTCTCCGGTCGAGGCCAGTGCCTCGGGGTGGATCACGGCGACCCGCCGGGCCCTCGTACCGATCAGGCTGCCCAGTTCACCGAGCAGCTGACGGCCGACCAGCACGTCATACGGGTCGTGGCCGGCGCCGCCGCCGACGTGGATGCGCGTCACCTGGTCTGTCATACGTCCTTCAACTCCAGAGCGTCGAGGACCGCCTGGGCGACCTCTTCGGGGGTGCGGTCGTCGGTGGCCACCACGACGCGCGCGACTTCGGTGTACAGGGGGCGCCGGGCCTCCATCAGCTCGCGCCACTGACGGCGCGGGTTGACGGCGAGCAGCGGGCGCGCGGCACCGAGGCCCACGCGCCGTACGGCTTCTTCGACGTCCATCGACAGGTAGGCGACGGGCAGCCCGGCCAGCAGCGCGCGCGTCCCCTCGTCGAGGACGGCGCCGCCGCCGAGGGCGAGGACTCCGGTGTGCCCGGCGACGGCGGCCGCGACCGCCTGCCGCTCCAGCTCACGGAAGTACGGCTCGCCCTCGTCGACGAAGATGTCCGAGATCTCCCGGCCCTGTGCGGCGACGATGTCCGCGTCGGTGTCCCGGTAGGCCGCGCCGAGCCGCTGTGCGAGCAGCTCCCCCACCGTGGACTTGCCGGACCCCATGGGGCCGACCAGGACGACCAGCGGTCCGCCCGTCACCGGATCTGCAGGTTGTCGAGGTACGACCGCACGTTGCGCCGGGTCTCGGGCACGGAGTCGCCGCCGAACTTCTCGACGACGGCGTCCGCCAGCACCAGGGCGACCATGGCCTCGGCGACGATGCCCGCGGCGGGCACGGCGCAGACGTCGGAGCGCTGGTGGTGCGCGACGGCGGCCTCGCCGGTGGCGACGTCCACGGTCGCGAGCGCCTTCGGCACGGTCGCGATGGGCTTCATGGCGGCCCGTACGCGCAGCAGCTCGCCGGTGGTCAGACCGCCCTCGGTGCCGCCGGAGCGGCCGGAGGTGCGCTTGAGGCCCTCGGGGGTGGAGACGATCTCGTCGTGGGCCTGGGAGCCGGGCACGCGGGCCAGGTCGAAGCCGTCGCCGACCTCGACGCCCTTGATGGCCTGGATGCCCATGAGCGCGGCCGCGAGGCGCGCGTCGAGGCGGCGGTCCCAGTGGACGTGCGAGCCGAGGCCGACCGGCACCCCGTACGCGAGGACCTCGACGACCCCGCCGAGGGTGTCGCCGTCCTTGTGGGCCTGGTCGATCTCCGCGACCATCGCCTTCGACGCGTCGGCGTCGAGGCAGCGCACCGGGTCCGCGTCGAGCTTCTCGACGTCGGCGGGGGTCGGGTAGAGGCCGTACGGGGCCTTGGCGGCGGCCAGTTCGACGACGTGCGAGACGATCTCGATGCCGGCGGTCTCCTTGATGAAGGACCGGGCGATGGCTCCGAGGGCGACGCGCGCGGCGGTCTCGCGGGCGCTGGCGCGCTCCAGGATCGGGCGGGCCTCGGAGAAGCCGTACTTCTGCATGCCCGCGAGGTCGGCGTGGCCGGGGCGCGGGCGGGTCAGCGCCGCGTTGCGGCCGGTCTCCTTGAGCAGCGAGGGGTCGACCGGGTCGGCCGACATCACGGTCTCCCACTTGGGCCACTCGGTGTTGCCGATCATGACGGCGATCGGAGACCCCTGCGACAGCCCGTGACGGACGCCGCCGAGGAAGGTGATCTCGTCCTGCTCGAACTTCATCCGGGCACCGCGCCCGTAGCCGAGCCGGCGCCGGGCCAGGTGATCGGCCACCAGCTCGGTGGTGACCGGGACGCCGGCGGGAAGTCCCTCCAGCGTCGCCACCAGCGCCGGTCCGTGCGATTCCCCGGCGGTCAGCCAACGCAACCTGCTCAACGATGCTCCTCATGCTCGCGCCTGGTACAGCGACGGCGCGATCGGGTGCGCGGCCCGGACCCGCCTCACCCGATCCTCCCATGTCCGGGTCGGTGCGCCGCCCTCGGTCCAACTGTCGGACGACGACGCACCCACGCAGGGTGACGGGCGCGGCTATCCGCTTCCTACATGTGGCGCTCGCGCAGGGCCGCTTCACCGGCGGCCCGCATGGCGGCGAGCGGGCCCGGGGTGCGGCCCGTCATCTGCTCGACCTGGAGCACGGCCTGGTGGACCAGGAGGTCCAGGCCGCCGAGGAGCTTTCCGCCGCGCTCGGACCAGGCCGCGGCGAGCGCGGTCGGCCAGGGCTCGTACAGGACGTCGAACAGCGTGCCGGGGCGCTCGGGAACGGCCGCGGCCAGCTCGTCCGTCGCGCCGGCGGGGGTCGTGGCGATCACCAGGGGCGCGGCCAGCGCCTCGGCCGCGTCCGACCAGTCGGCCGTGCGGACGGGCACGCCCAGCCGCTCGCCCCAGTGGCGCATCTCGTCGGCGCGGGCCCGCGAACGGACGTACGCCGTGACCTCGCCGGCGCAGACCCGCGAGAGCGCGGCGAGCGCCGAGGAGGCGGTGGCCCCGGCGCCGAGGACGGCGGCGGACTCCACCTTCTCCACGCCCCGTTCGCGGAGCGCGGAGATCAGGCCGGGGATGTCGGTGTTGTCGCCGACCCGCCGGCCGTCCTTCGTGAGGACGACCGTGTTGACCGCCTCGACGGAGGCGGCGGTGTCGCTGATCCCGTCGAGCAGCGGGATGACCGCCCGCTTGAGCGGCATGGTCAGCGAGAGCCCGGCCCACTCGGCGCCGAGCCCGGCCACGAACGCCGGGAGCGCGGCCTCGTCGACCTCGAACCGGTCGTAGGACCAGTCGTCGAGGCCGAGCTCCTGGTACGCGGCGCGGTGCAGCACCGGGGAGAGGGAGTGCTCGATGGGTGAACCCAGCACTGCTGCGCGTATCACTGGCCGGTCTTCTTCCGTTCCTCTTCGTACCTCTGGCGGTTGCGGTTGTGCTCGGCGTTCGTCACGGCGAACAGCGTCTCGTCCTCGTTGATCGACACGAAGTAGTACCAGGGGCCGGCTGCCGGGTTGAGCGCCGACTTCAGCGCGTCCGGACCGGGGTTGCCGATGGGACCGGCCGGCAGGCCCTTGATCTTGTACGTGTTGTACGGATCGTCGATCTTGCGGAGCTCGTCGACGGAGCCGATGTCCAGCGTGCTCTGGCCCTTCATGTAGTTGACCGTGGAGTCGAAGTCGAGCAGACCGTACGTCTCGGTGTTGCCCGGCTTGAGGCGGTTGTAGACGACCCGGGAGATCTTGTCGAAGTCGTGCTGGTACCTGCCCTCGGCCTGGACGAGGCTCGCGACGGTGACGAGCTGGAGCGGATTCTCCAGGTTCAGCTTCGCGGCCTGCGCCTTGAGGTCCGCGTTCCCGTAGGCCTGGGTGGCCTTGGCCACCATCTCCTTGAGGAGGGTCTGCGGGGTCGCGTCCTTCTTCAGGTCGTAGCGCGCCGGGTAGAGGAAGCCCTCCAGCGGGTCCTTGATCTTCGGGTTGGTGTTGGCCCAGTCGGGCAGCCCGAGGGTCTTGAACTCCTTGGTGGCGACGTCGTGCGTCGTGCCGTCCTTGAGCTTGAGGCGCTTGTCGATCGCCTCGTAGACCTGCACGTTGCGCCAGCCCGGGATGACGTCGAGGGCGTTGAGGCCCGCACCGTTCGCCATGAGGTCCACGGCGGCCTTGGCCGACATGTGCTCCTTCATCGCGTACGAGCCGGCCTGGATGGCGCCGCCCTTGGGGTGCACGTGGGCGGCGTCGACGAAGGCCTGCGCGCTCGCGACGACGCCGTGCGCCTTGAGGATGCGGCCCATCTCGCCGAGGCCGGTGCCCTTGGGGATGTCGATGCTGACGGAGCCGGTGCCCTCGCCCGCGTAGTCCTCGGCCGCGCCGAACTTGGCCTTGAGGTACGTGTAGCCGTAGTAGCCGCCACCGCCGACCACACCGATGATGACGACGGCCGCGATCAGGCAGGCCGTGCCGCTGCGCTTCTTCGGCTTGTCCTTCGAACGGCCGGAGCGGCGGCCGGAGGGCTCGTCGCCGTCGCCGCCCTTGCCCGCGCCGCCGGCCAGGAACGAGTCGGCCTCCTCGGCCGTCTCCTCGTCCTGCCACTGTTCATCGGGCTCCGTGGCCGGGCGGCGCCGGCCGGGGGGCTGCGGCGGCGGGTAGGCCTCGGCGGTGCCGTAGAGGTCGGGAGCCTCGCCGGGGTAGGCGGCGACGGGCTGCTGCTGGGCGTACGGGTCCGTGCCGCCCGCGTACGGGTCGGTGGTCTGCGGGACCTCCAGGTACTGGCCCTGGCCGGTGTCCCAGACCTGCCCGCCGCCGCCGTACGTCGGCTGCTGCTGGTACTGCTGTGGGTGGGACTGCTGCTGGTACTGCGGCTCTTGGTACTGCGGTTCCTGGTACTGCGGCTCCTGCGGATACTGCTGCTGCGGGCCACCGCCATAGGGCATCCGACCCTGCTGGGGCTCGTGCCCGATCCACCCCTGGTCCCCGTACTGAGGGTCCTCAGGGTGCCACGGTTCGGGGCCAGGGCCCCGGCCATACTCAGTCATCGATCCCCTAGAGCCGCGAGACGAAGGCCGCGGCTCCGTCTGCCGCGACACCCGGTTCCGCCTCTTTGGTGGTGGGCGACGGCTGTTCGAATGCCGTCACGTCGCGCGGAACGTTACCGTATCGCGATCAGACAATTACTTCGACGCACTCACCGGGCGGATTACCTGATACCCGTTCGGTCTCCAGAGCGTTCTGAAGGATGACCACTGCGGCTGCCTGGTCGATGACCGACCGGCCCTTCTTCGCGTTCCTGCCGGAGGCCCGCAGCCCCTGGGCGGCGGTGATCGTGGTCATCCGCTCGTCCACCAGACGGACCGTCACCGGCTTGATGCCCTTCGCGAGTTCGTTCGCGAAGACGCGCACCTTGGCCGCGGCCGGCCCCTCCCGCCCGCTGAGCGAGCGGGGCAGGCCGACCACGACTTCGAGGGGCTCGTACTCCTCGACGAGCTGCCGCAGCCGCCGGTGAGCGAAGGGGACGTCCCGTCCCGGAACGGTCTCCACCGGTGTGGCCAACACCCCATCGGGGTCGCACGAGGCGACCCCGATCCGGGCGTCCCCGACATCGATGGCGAGCCGGCGGCCGCGGCGCAGAGTCATCGTCAGACCGTCTCGACGACGAGGCGCTCGACGGCGCTGATGGCCTCCGGGATGGCGCCCGGGTTCTGGCCGCCGCCCTGGGCGACGTCCGGCTTGCCGCCACCGCCGCCACCGAGGGTCTTGGCGGCCGTACGGACCAGGTCGCCGGCCTTGAGACCGCGCTCGCGGGCCGCCTCGTTGGTGGCGATGACGGTCAGCGGGCGGTCGTTCGCCACGGTGAACAGGGCCACGACGACCGGGCGGTCACCCTGGATGCGGCCGCGGACGTCGAGGACCAGCTTGCGCAGGTCGTCGGCGCCGGTGCCGTCCGGGACGGTGCCCACGACGAGGGCGACGCCGTGGATGTCCTGGGCGTTCGCGGCGAGACCGGCGGCGGCCTGGAGGACCTTCTCCGCGCGGAACTTCTCGATCTCCTTCTCGGCGTCCTTCAGCTTGCCGAGCATGGAGGCGATCTTCTCCGGGAGCTCCTCGGGGCGGCCCTTGACCAGCTCCTGGAGCTGGGCGACGACCGTGTGCTCCTTGGCGAGGAAGTTGTACGCGTCCACGCCGACGAGGGCCTCGACACGCCGTACGCCGGAGCCGATGGAGGACTCTCCGAGCAGCTTCACCAGGCCCAGCTGGGCGGTGTTGCCGACGTGCGTACCGCCGCACAGCTCCTTGGAGAAGTCGCCGATGGTCACGACGCGCACGCGCTCGCCGTACTTCTCGCCGAACTCGGCGATGGCGCCCTGCTTCTTCGCCTCGTCGATGCTCATGATCTCGGCGGTGACGTCGAGCTCGCGGGAGAGCACGTCGTTGATCTTCTGCTCGACATCGGTGAGCACCGAGCCGGGAACGGCGTTCGGGGAGCCGAAGTCGAAGCGGAAGCGGCCGGGCGAGTTCTCGGAGCCGGCCTGCGCGGCCGTCGGGCCCAGGGCGTCGCGCAGGGCCTGGTGGGTCAGGTGGGTGGCCGAGTGGGCGCGGGCGATGGCCCGGCGGCGGTTGATGTCGATGGCGGCGTACGCGGAGGCGCCCACCGTCACCTCTCCGACCTGGACGGAGCCCTTGTGCACGGACACACCGGGGACCGGCTGCTGGACGTCGCGGACGACGATGACGGCGCCGGAGTCGAGCTTGATGCGGCCCTGGTCGGCGAGCTGGCCGCCGCCCTCGGCGTAGAAGGGGGTGCGGTCGAGGACGACCTCGACCTCGTCGCCCTCGGAGGCGGCGGGCGCGGAGACGCCGTTGACCAGGAGGCCGACGATGGTGGACTCGCCCTGGGTGGTGGCGTAGCCGGTGAACTCGGTGGCGCCGGAGCCGTCGGCGATCTCCCGGTAGGCGGACATGTCCGCGTGGCCGGTCTTCTTGGCCTTGGCGTCGGCCTTGGCCTTGTCGCGCTGCTCCTGCATGAGGCGGCGGAAGCCGTCCTCGTCCACGGAGAGGCCCTGCTCGGAGGCCATCTCCAGGGTGAGGTCGATCGGGAAGCCCCAGGTGTCGTGGAGCAGGAACGCCTTGTCGCCGGAGAGGACGGTGCCGCCGGTGGCCTTGGCCTCGGTGATGGCGGTGTCGAGGATGTTGGTGCCGCCCTTGATGGCCTTGAGGAAGGCGGCCTCTTCGGCGAGCGCGACGGTCTCGATGCGCTTGCGGTCGGTGACCAGCTCCGGGTACTGCCGCCCCATCGTGTCGATCACGACGTCGACGAGGTCCTGGACGACCGGACCCGTGGCACCCATGAGGCGCATGTTGCGGATGGCGCGGCGCATGATGCGGCGCAGCACGTAGCCGCGGCCCTCGTTGCCGGGGGTGACGCCGTCGCCGATGAGCATGACGGAGGTGCGGATGTGGTCGGCGACCACGCGCATCGAGACGTCGGTGCCCTGGGCGGCGCCGTACTGCACGCCGGTCAGCTCGGTGGCCTTGTCCATGACCACGCGCAGGGTGTCGGTCTCGTACATGTTCTGTACGCCCTGCAGGATCATGGCGAGGCGCTCGAGACCCAGACCGGTGTCGATGTTCTTCGACGGCAGGTCGCCGAGGATCGGGAAGTCTTCCTTCCCGTCGCCGGCGCCGCGCTCGTACTGCATGAAGACCAGGTTCCAGATCTCCACGTACCGCTCGTCGTTGACGGCGGGGCCGCCCTCGACGCCGAACTCGGGGCCGCGGTCGTAGTTGATCTCGGAGCAGGGGCCACAGGGGCCCGGGACGCCCATGGACCAGAAGTTGTCCTTCTTGCCCAGACGCTGGATGCGCTCGGCGGGGACGCCGATCTTCTCGCGCCAGATCTGCTCGGCCTCGTCGTCGTCGAGGTAGACGGTGATCCAGAGCTTCTCGGGCTCGAGGCCGTAGCCGCCGTCCGCCACGGAGCTGGTGAGCAGCTCCCAGGCGTACTGGATGGCGCCTTCCTTGAAGTAGTCCCCGAAGGAGAAGTTGCCGCACATCTGGAAGAACGTGCCGTGGCGGGTGGTCTTGCCGACCTCTTCGATGTCCGGCGTACGGACGCACTTCTGCACGCTGGTGGCGCGGGGGGCCGGGGGCTTGGTCTCGCCGAGGAAGTACGGCTTGAAGGGGACCATGCCCGCGTTGACCAGCAGCAGAGTCGGGTCGTCCGCGATGAGCGACGCCGAAGGGACAACGGCGTGACCGCGCTCCTCGAAGAAGCTCAGCCAGCGGCGGCGGATTTCAGCCGACTCCATCAGTGGTCCTCATTCCGGTTGTACGTAACCGCCGAGTGGTTCGGGCGGTGGGTGGTCTGGTCGTTCTGGTCGTGCTCGACGGCCCGCAGCCGCCGCGGCCCCGGGAGGGCGGTGACGTTGTCGGGGCGGTCGGGATCGTGGTGCAGTCCCAGGGCGTCGTTCAACTCGTCCTCGCGCTGGGTCATTCCCGCCTTGACGTCGAGCGCGAAGTCCTTGAGGCGGTGACCCGCCTCGACGGCCTTGTCGGCGGCCTGGGCGGCGAGGCTCTCCGGCGTCAGCTTCTTCAGCTGCCGGTTGACCTTGGTGGTGGCCCACACGCCGGCGGCCGCGCCGGCGGTGAACCAGAAGGCTCGGCGGAACATCGGAGGTCTCAGCCCTTCTGCTTCCGGCGCCGGGCAGCCGGCACCGTACGGCCGACGATCACAGTACGTCGGGGGGTCTTCTGCGGCACCTCGTCCGTCCGGCCGAGCGCCTTGCGGACGCCGTAGCCGAAGGCCGCGATCTTGACCAGCGGGCCGCCGAAGGTCGAAGCCACGGTGGAGGACAGTGCGGAGGCGTTGGAGGTGACCTCCTGGACGTCGCTCGCGATGGCGTCGACCCGGTCGAGCTGGGTGCGCGCGGAGCGGACGGTCGTGGAAGCGTCCGCGAGCAGCGGGACCGCCTGCTCGGTCACGTCGGCCACCATCTTGGTGGTCGCCTTGAGCACCTGGGCCAGCCTCACCAGCACCACGGCGAGGAAGGAGACCAGGATGGCCCAGAAGACGGCCACGAGAATCCCGGCCACCTCTCCACCGGACACGTTGCACCGCTCCCTGCACCTGGAAAATCCACGGAAAAAGTCGTCCTCCGACCCTATCGCGCCGGAGATCCCCGGCCGTACCGGAATTCAGGGTCCGTCGGGCCCGCCTTGTACGCACCGCACGCGCACCGCCACCCTCCGTGTCCCATGCGACACGGACCCGTCCCCGGCAGGCCCCGCGGCAATCTTCCCTCGGAGCTGGGCGGCTTCATCGGCCGGGGTGGAGAACTCGCGGAGTTGGGACGACTGCTGGAGGCCTCCGGCGTACGCGATCCGGCGCCTGGACGAGCCGGAGGAGAGCCACCTGGGCCGGTACCTGGCGGGCACCCCGCAGTTCTACTGGGCGGGCTGCGACCGGCTCACCGAGGCCGGCACTGGCTGGAGCGCGCCCTGAAGGGCGGCTGGTGCCCGGCGGAGTCGGAGCACGGGGGCGCCCTGTCGGTGGACGAGGGGGTGGAGCGGGCCCTGCGGACGCCGGAGCCGGTGGCCGCGCCGGGGTCGATGCCGCGGCCCCGTACGGCGGCGGGATGCCGGATCGGGCACGGGCGGGGGCTCGGGGGGCGGGCGCGGGGCACCCGGGAAACAGGAAGCCCGCCGGCTCCCCCAAGGGGGAACCGGCGGGCTGACCAGCCTGTGAGGCTACGTCCGCTGGATCAGCGGGCGTAGTACTCGACGACGAGCTGCTCGTCGCAGATGACCGGGATTTCCTTGCGGTTCGGGTCGCGGTCCAGGCGGAAGGCCAGGGCCTTCAGGTTGACCTGCAGGTAGCGCGGGGTCTCGCCCTCGCCTGCGTAGCCACCCTCACGGGCAACCTGGAACGGAACCTTCTCGCGGCTGCGCTCGCGCACCGTGATGACGTCGTCCGGGCGGACACGGAACGACGGCTTGTCGACCTTGTCACCGTTGACCTCGATGTGGCCGTGAACGACCATCTGGCGGGCCTGGTAGATGGTGCGGGCGATGCCCGAACGCAGAACCAGGGCGTCGAGGCGACGCTCGAGCTCGACGACGAGCGCCTCGCCCGTCTTGCCTTCGGCCTTCTTGGCGCGGTCGTACGCGCGGGCCATCTGACGCTCAGAGATGTCGTACTGAGCGCGCAGACGCTGCTTCTCCAGCAGACGAACCTTGTAGTCCGAGTTCTGCTTGCGGCCACGGCCGTGCTCGCCCGGCGGGTAGGGGCGGGCCTCGAAGTACTTGACGGCCTTCGGGGTCAGCGCAATGCCGAGGGCACGCGACTTCTTGACCTTGGGTCGCTTCTGGTTCACGTGGAACCTACCTCCATGTAAGTTAGGTGAGGCTTACCTTAGCGAGGAGGACGTAATGTCTCGACCACATGGGATCCCCCTGCCCAGTGCGCATCGAAGTTCAGATCCAAACGAAACAGGATCTGCTTTCGACGACGGTAGGCAAGGTCAGCCGCGTCCCAGGGAAGGCGTTCGGCAGCTCACCGGAGCCGAACGCGTACGAACCCTCGTAGAGTCCAACGCCTCAGTATCCCTCATGCTCCCGGGTGCTTGTGACCGGGAGGAACTCGGGACAGGGATGCCGGCCACACGGACCGTCACCCCGGACGGGGACGTGATTCTCCTGGTATCAGGGGAATCCGCGGCTGCCAGGGCAGCCGCTCACGCCCAGGACGACGACCTCACCGCCGTGATCGAGATCACGGATGTGGCGCCGGTGTCCGTGCCCCATCGTATCCGAGGCCGCGCGTGGCTGGCCGGGTGGCTGACGGCGGTGCGCGGGGACGACCGCGCGGCCTGTGCTGCGCTGCTCGCGGAGCGCCATCCGGTGGGTGAGCTGCTGGGATTGTCGGGGTCCCGGGCATGGGTCCTGCTCCGGCTGGAGGTCGGCGAGATCTCGGTCGACGACCTGTGGGGCGCCGAGCACGTGAACCCCGAGGACCTGGCCGCGGCGGAGCCCGACCCGATGGTCGCGCACGAGAGCGAGCTGCTCCAGCATCTGCACGCGGCCCACGGAGACCGGCTCGGCGAGCTGTGCGGCCTGCTGGGCGCGCGGGAGGACTCCGGCATGAGGGCGGTTCCGCTGGCCCTGGACCGCCTGGGGCTGCGCGTGCGCTTCACCGGGGGCGCGGCCGGCTCCTTCGACGCCCGCTTCGACTTCCCGGATCCGGTGGCCGACATCGGCGGCCTGCGCCGCGCGATGCACACCCTCTTCTCGGCGGCCTCCCGCTAACGCCGGCGGGGCTGGATTTGCCGGGCGGAGCTGTGAGCGGACGTCATCTGCCAAAATCCAGCCTCGCCGGCGTTTGAGGCGCGGGGTCCGGGGCGGAAGCCCCGGCAGTGGGCCCGGGGTCAGGACCCGCCGCCGCGCAGGCGCTCCCGGACCTTCTCCACCACGTCCGCGTACCGCGCCTCCGCGCCGTACCGCGTCGGCTCGTAGTACCGCTTGCCGTGGATCTCGTCCGGCGCGTACTGCTGCGCGGCGATACCGCCCGGCACGTCGTGCGGGTACACGTACCCCACCGCGTGCCCCAGCTTCGCCGCCCCCTTGTAGTGCCCGTCCCGCAGATGCGCCGGCACGGCCCCCGCCAGCCCCGCCCGGACGTCCGCCAGCGCCGCGCCGATCGCGGTGGTCGCGGTGTTCGACTTCGGGGCCAGCGCCAGCGCGATGGTCGCGTGCGACAGCGTCAGCGCGGCTTCCGGGAAGCCGATCATCGCCACCGCCTGCGCCGCCGCCACGGCGATCGGCAGGGCCGTCGGGTCGGCCAGCCCGATGTCCTCGCTCGCCGAGATCATCAGCCGGCGCGCGATGAACCGCGGGTCCTCCCCCGCCTCGATCATCCGCGCCAGATAGTGCAGCGCGGCGTCCACGTCCGAGCCGCGGATCGACTTGATGAGAGCGCTCGCCACGTCGTAGTGCTGGTCGCCGTCCCGGTCGTACTTGACCGCCGCCCGGTCGACCGCCTCCTCCACCGTCTGGAGGGTGATCTCGTCCTCGCCCTTGGCGATGGCCGACCCGGCCCCCGCCTCCAGCGCCGTCAGCGCCCGTCGCGCGTCGCCACCGGCGATCCGCAGCAGGTGCGCCTCCGCATCGGCCGGGAGGGAAACGGCCCCGCCCAGCCCCCGCTCCTCCGTCAGGGCCCGCCGCATCAGCGCGCTCAGGTCCTCGTCCGTCAGCGGCTCCAGCGTGAGCAGCAGCGACCGCGACAGCAGCGGCGAGATGATCGAGAAGTACGGGTTCTCCGTGGTCGCCGCGATCAGCGTCACCCAGCGGTTCTCGACCGCCGGCAGCAGCGAGTCCTGCTGCGCCTTGCTGAAGCGGTGGATCTCGTCGAGGAACAGCACGGTCTCCTTGCCGTACCCGCCCGCCGCGCGCCGGGCACCCTCGATGACGGCCCGTACCTCCTTGACGCCCGCGGTGATCGCGGACAGTTCCACGAACCGCTTCTGCGTCGCCTGGCTGACCACGTACGCGAGCGTGGTCTTGCCGATGCCCGGCGGGCCCCAGAGGATCACCGACGAGGCCCCGGCCGGTCCCCCGGCGCCCTCCCCCACCAGCCGCCGCAGCGGCGAGCCCGGCTTCAGCAGGTGCTGCTGGCCCACGACCTCGTCCAGGGTGCGCGGGCGCATCCGGACGGCGAGCGGGGAAGTCGAGGGGTCCTTCTCCTGGCGGTCTTCGGCGGCGGCGGTGAAGAGGTCTGGTTCCACACGGGAAGCCTATGCGAGCCCACCGACACTCCCGCCGGACCGAGCCGGAGGGACGGGCGGATCAGGAGGTCCAGAAGTCCCACCAGCGGGTCAGGATCAGCATCCCGATGATCCCGATGTGCAGGACGGGCGGCACCCACGCGAACTCGTCGAAGAAGCCCCGCAGCCAGGCGGGGGCGGGCAGCAGCCGGTTGCGGACGTTGTGCGAGGTCACGTACCAGAACATGACGATGGTGGCGACCCAGGCCAGGCAGCACCACAGGCACAGCGAGTTGATGTTGTACAGCGACTGGTACATCAGCCAGGTGCAGAAGCCGACGCCGAAGAGGGTGCCCGCGTTGAGGGTGAGCCAGTACCAGCCGCGGAACCGGGCCCCGGCGAGCAGGCTCATGCCGACGCAGATCACCATCCCGTAGGCGACCAGCCCCAGCATCGGGTTCGGGAAGCCGAACGCGGACGCCTGGTCGCTCTTCATGATGTTGCCGCAGGAGACGATCGGGTTCAGGCTGCAGGCCGGCGTGAAGTTCGGGTCCTCCAGCAGCTTGAACTTGTCGATCGTGATCACCCACGCGGCGAGCAGGCCCGCGGCTCCCGTGATCACGAGCAGCAGGGCCAGCGCCCGGCTGCCGCCGACGGTCCGCGGTGCGGCGGTGTCTGCGTCAGTGCCTCGTGTCGTCATACCGCCCGCTCCACATCTGCAAGGTCATCAAGCAGGGGCCATTGTGCCGTACGAGGCCTGCCGTCCACCGTTCGGTGGACATAAGGAGGCGCGGGGTCCGGGGCAGAGCCCCGCGAACCCCGCGCCACGGGCAACGGCCGTCAGGCCAGGCGGGCCTGGACCGTGGCGACCACATCGGCGACCGCCACGGAGGTCTGCTCGCCGGACTCCATGTCCTTCAGCTGGACCACGCCCTCCGCGAGATCCCGGTCACCCGCGACCACGGCGAACCGCGCCCCGCTCCGGTTCGCGTCCTTCATCGCACCCTTGAGGCCCTTGCCCCCGTACGAGATGTCCGCCGCGACACCCGCCCGCCGCAGCTCGGTCACGAGCCCGAACAGCACCGGCTTGGCCTCGCCGAGCGCCACCGCGAAGACCGAGGTGGCCGCCGGGATGTCCAGCGCCACGCCCTCCGCCTCCAGCGCGAGCACCGTACGGTCCACGCCCAGCGCCCAGCCCACCGACGGCAGCGCCGGGCCGCCGATCATCTCGGACAGGCCGTCGTAGCGGCCGCCGCCGCCGACCGCCGACTGCGAGCCCAGACCGTCGTGGATGAACTCGAAGGTGGTCCGGGTGTAGTAGTCGAGCCCGCGCACGAGCTTCTCGTCGTCCTCGAAGGCGACCCCGGCCGCCGTCACCAGCGCCCGCACCTCCTCGTGGTACGCCTTGCACGCGTCACACAGGAAGTCCCGCAGCATCGGGGCGCCGACCAGCTGCTTCTGTACGTCCGCCCGCTTGTCGTCGAGCACCCGAAGCGGGTTGATCTCGGCCCGGCGCACGGTCTCCGCGTCCAGGTCGAGCCCGCGCAGGAAGGCCTGGAGCGCCTCCCTGTACACCGGGCGGCACTCCTTGTCGCCCAGCGAGTTCAGCAGGATGCGGAAGTTGCGCAGGCCGAGCGAACGGTAGGCCTGGTCGGCCAGGATGATCAGCTCGGCGTCCAGCGCCGGGTCCTCGGCGCCGATCGCCTCGGCGCCGACCTGCGAGAAGTGGCGGTAGCGGCCCGCCTGCGCCCGCTCGTAGCGGTAGTACGAGCCGGAGTACCAGAGTTTGACGGGCAGGCCGCCGAGCTTGTGCAGGTTGCCCTGGAGCGCCGCGCGGAGCACGGAGGCGGTGCCCTCGGGGCGAAGGGCCAGCTGGTCGCCGCCCTTCGTGGTGAGGGTGTACATCTCCTTGCTGACGATGTCGGTGGACTCGCCGACACCTCGGGAGAAGAGCTCGACGTTCTCGAAGCCGGGGGTCTCGACGTACCCGTAGCCGGAGTTCCTCAGCGGCGCGGCGATCGCCTCGCGCACCGCGAGGAAGGTCGCCGAGCGGGGCGGCAGCAGGTCGTACGTGCCCTTGGGGGCCTGGAAAGTACTCACGAAACTCTCGTCACATTCCTCGTCGTGGAGCGGGGGCGGCACCGCTCGGGTTCGCTCCCAGGCCGGCGGCGACTTCCCGCAGGTACGGGTTGGTCGCGCGCTCGCGGCCGATGGTGGTCTGGGAACCGTGGCCGGACAGCACCACCGTCGAGTCGTCCAGCGGCAGGCACACGCGGGCCAGCGACTGGAGCATCTCGGCGTGGGAGCCGCCGGGCAGGTCGGTGCGTCCGACGGAGCCGGCGAAGAGCAGGTCGCCCGAGAAGAAGACCGACGGGATGTCGGCCAGCTCTGGCATCCGGAAGGTCACCGACCCCTTCGTGTGGCCGGGCGCGTGCGCCACCGAGAAGTCCATTCCGGCCAGCTTCAGCGCGGCGCCGTCGGTGAGTTCGCGGACGTCGTCCGGCTCGCCCACGGTCAGCTCGCCCATCAGCGGCATCCCGATGGAGCGGCCGAGGGCCTTCTCCGGGTCGCTCATCATGTAGCGGTCCTCGGGGTGGATCCAGGCCGGTACGTCGTGTGCTCCGCACACCGGGACCACGGAGGCCACATGATCGATGTGGCCGTGGGTCAGGACGACCGCGACGGGCTTGAGCCGATGCTTCATCAGCGTCTCCTCGACACCCTGCGTGGCCTGGTGGCCCGGGTCGATGATGACGCACTCCTCACCGGCGGCGGGGGCGACCACATAACAGTTGGTCCCCCAGGCCCCGGCCGGGAACCCGGCAATCAGCACGTTCGTCCTCAATCGTCGTCCGGCGGGAGCTTCGGCAGCGGCCGTGGATCGGAATGCTGCTGCTCAGAGCCTACCGGCGCCGCTCATTACACAGCGAACCCATATACGGTACGGCCTGGACAGGGGTACCAGAGACGCACAAGGAGACGACCCGGTGGTCACGAGCGATCAGCGGCGGCGACAGCTCGCCAGGGAAAAGTACGAGCGCCAGCAGAAGCGTCGGGTCGAGGCCCGTCACAAGACGCGTCGGCGGATGGCCGTGATCGGCGCGGCGGTGGCCGTGGTGGTCGCGACGCTGGTCGGCCTCGTGGTCGGCGGCGTGTTCGACAAGGACAAGAAGGACCAGGCGGCCGACCCGGCCGCGAACCCTTCGGCGTCGCCGACGCCGAAGCAGTCGCCCTCGCCCGCGATGGCGATCGACGGCAAGGCGAAGTACACCTTCGCGCTGAAGACCAGCGCGGGCGACGTCACGTTCGAGATGGACGCGGCGAAGACCCCGCAGACGGTCAACTCGTTCAAGTCGCTCGCCGACAAGAAGTTCTTCGACAACACCAAGTGCCACCGCCTGACGACCTCCGGGATCTTCGTGCTCCAGTGCGGCGACCCCGAGGGCACCGGCATGGGCGGCCCCGGCTACACCATCGCGGACGAGAACCTCGACTCGCTGGGCAAGCCCAACGAGCAGGGGCAGGTGGTCTACCCGGCGGGCACGGTGGCGATGGCGAACACCGGCCAGCCCGGCTCGGGCGGCAGCCAGTTCTTCCTGGTCTACAAGGACAGCCCGCTGGCTCCGTCGTACACGCCCTTCGGCAAGATCGACGCGGCCGGCCTGAAGGCCCTGGAGGACGTGGCCAAGGCCGGCACGGTCGACGGCGGCCAGGACGGGGCACCCAAGACCCCGGTGACCATCGAGCAGGGCACCGTCACCAAGAACTGACGGGAGCACGGCGGCCCGCCCCGGCCGGCGTCCCGTCCGTACGGCGATATTCCGTCGTGCGGGATGCGGACAGCCGGCCCGGCGGTCGCCTATGTTGGCGTTGTGCAGGGCGGGCGCTGCCCGCCCCAGGAAACTGTGGACGATGCCCAGGGGGGCGAACCCCCTCGCAGGCATCAGGTGGAGGAGGCGCTGTGAGCAGCGACCCGTGGGGCCGAGTCGACGAGACCGGCACCGTGTACGTGCGTACTGCCGATGGCGAGAAGGTCGTCGGCTCGTGGCAGGCCGGCACCCCGGAGGAGGCCCTGGCCTACTTCGAGCGCAAGTACGAGGGCATCGTGGTCGAAATCGGCCTCCTCGAACGACGGGTGCGGACCACCGACCTTTCGGCCAAGGACGCACAGACGGCGATCGTCCACCTGCGCACGCAGGTGGACGAGCACCACGCCGTCGGCGACCTCGACGCCCTGCGCGTCCGGCTGGACAAGCTCGTGGCGACCGTCGACTCGCGCCGCGAGGAGCGCAAGGTCCAGAAGGCCAAGCAGACGGACGAGGCCCGCGCGGCCAAGGACGCCCTGGTCGTCGAGGCCGAGCAGCTGGCGCAGAGCGACCAGTGGCGCAGCGCCGGCGAGCGGCTGCGGGCCCTGGTGGACATCTGGAAGGGTCTCCCCCGCCTCGACCGCAAGTCGGACGACGAGCTGTGGCACCGCTTCTCGCACGCCCGCTCCGCCTTCTCCAAGCGCCGCAAGGCGCACTTCGCCTCGCTCGACGCGCAGCGCGAGGACGCGCGCAAGGTCAAGGAGAAGCTGGTCGCGGAGGCCGAGTCGCTGTCGAAGTCGACGGACTGGGGTCCCACGGCGGCCCGCTACCGGGAGCTGATGACGGACTGGAAGGCGGCGGGCCGGGCGCAGCGGGAGTCCGAGGACGACCTGTGGAACCGTTTTCGCGGTGCGCAGGACGTGTTCTTCGCGGCCCGCGGCGAGGTGTTCGCGGAGCGCGACGCGGAGCAGGTCGAGAACCTGAAGGTGAAGGAGGAGCTGGCCGACGAGGCCGAGAAGCTCGTCCCGATCACCGACCTGAAGGCGGCCCGTGCGACCTTCCGCTCCCTGAACGAGCGCTGGGAGGCCGTCGGCCACGTACCGCGGGACGCGCGTCCCAAGGTCGAGGGCCGGATGCACTCCGTGGAGCGGGCGATCCAGGAGGCCGAGGAGGGCGAGTGGCGCCGTACGAACCCGGAGGCGCGGGCCCGCGCGGCCGGTCTGACGGGTCAGCTCCAGGCGGCCGTCGACAAGCTGCGTGAGCAGATCGACGCCGCCCGCGCGGCGGGCAACAACGCGAAGGCCGACAAGCTGGCCCGGGAGCTGGAGGGCCGCCAGGCCCTGCTGGACCAGGCGCTGAAGGGCCTGGAGGAGTTCGGCGGCTGAGGCCTGCGCCTCGTGCGCTGATCGACTTGTGACGGTGGGCGCCACCCCCTCGGGGGG